>NZ_MCGS01000018.1:75669-107745 GCF_002607755.1 Serratia sp. BW106 | reverse complement strand
ATTCATGGGGCCAGTCTACTAAGTGAGCGTTGTATCTAATCCTGGGGGCAGGTCAGAGTAACCCATATGATATAGTTCTATTACCCAGCTGACATATTGAATAACAGTAGAGTGTTAGCTCCATTTCTTCCGAAAGGAGCCAATCAAAGACTTAAATTTAATGCCGTAGATCTCGAATTTCTATCATCGGAAATTACGTAGCCACAATTTTTGTCATCCTTCCAGCAACCGGTAAATATAGCCACTTTTCTTTGACCCGCTTACCCGTACAGATTTGAATAGCATTAGCATAGGCAAGAAGCTGCGGGCCGTGCTCTTGCGCGAGAGTCTCGTCTCGAGACTGACCGCCAGGATTGGATTTATGATCAACTAAAATCCACCCTTCGGGTGTATCAATTAGCAAGTCAATGCGACCGCGCAGACGCATTCCGTTAGGAAGGTTGGCTTCGATTGGTACCTCCACAAGAACCTTGCTGCTTGGCCATCGCGTATGCAGCCACATATAGAAAGATTGAATCTGCGAAACCACAGCTGTCTTATCTACAGCATGGGACATGTCCCATGAGTTGAGAATTCGCTCAACATCTACCTCGGAAATGTTTCCTATGACACCTGCTCTTGCCACACACAAGTGCAGAGCGGTTCCGAGAATGCCCATATCGACCTTGGCCGCAACTGTAACTCGAGCTCCAATAAACTCCGACTCCGTAACAGAATAAGCGCCACCTACGGCGCTACTTGGGTTATACCATAGCGGCATGGTTTCCAGCCTACTCCCAGAAACAAACCAACTGCATGCCGCCGCTATCTGCATCGGCGGCTCAAGAGCACAATCCGCAATTGTCCAAGTACGAACCCTTCTAATAATTTCTTGTTCATCCGGTAAAGTTAGTAGCCCGTCATCTCCAAAAAGAATAGCACTAGCGCCAATCTCATCGACCCAGCCGCGATTTGGCCCAGACTTACGGTGACAAGACATTAGAATATTTACGTCGCGCGCACGTGTCATACTAACGTAAAACAGGCGTTTATTCTCATCTCTAGCATCGGAGGCCATCTCTGTGCCAATCACGCTCGCCTCAGCATTGGTTACGGCTTGGGGTTTCTTACGCTTGCCCCATGTTTTTAGCCAGAAATGCACAAACCGATGATCCAGAGGACGCTCAGGATTGAAATCGCCTTCAGTACGGGCCCGAACCTCCCACAGTGAGCTTCGAGCCTCTGTTCCCAGAGAGGTGAGTACGACAACAGGCCATTCTAAACCTTTGGCCCCGTGGTGAGTCATGACATTGACCGCATCACCAGTTGTAGTAGCTCGATCATCGTCTCCATTTGTAGCTAGTACATCAAACCACCGCAACAAACCGCTGACTGTGGCAGGACGTTTGGCTGAGACACACTCATCCTCATAAATAGTGGATAAATCCAGAAGCTTCTCTACGTTTGCAATTCGAGCTCTAGCCTCATGAGGAGAACGAGACCACTGACTTACGACCCTTGCAACGTGTGACTCTGCTTTCGCAAGTCGGAGTGCCTCCTTGGGTGTCAATGCTCCCAAACTCGGCCTCAATGCTTCCAAACGTACGAGCAGTGGATGAGCTGATTCCCCTGAAACCCTCCACTGATGCGAGATAGAACCATCAATTGATAGAAAATCAAGCCGGTCAGCCAACCAATCTTGAACCGGTATTCCATCGGCTAGAGTAAGTATCAGGGCGGATGCGATGGTATCTCCTGCGTCAAGCAAACGCCGCAGACACGCCAGGAGAAAGATAGCTTCGGGTGTGCCCAAAAGGCCAGCACGGGGGCTCGTGGAAGGAATACCCCAACGAGCCAGCGACGTAACTGCCAGCTCAACTTGATCATTCATCCGGCACAAAACCCCTATGTCACCATACTTTACTGCCCGTAATTGCCTTGTTATTTTGTCTTCAACTTGTAAGCCCGAGTCAATTAGATCCCGTATCGCCTGACCTAACCCGAGATAGTCTGTGTCGTTCTTGCTACTCTCAAAATTCCAGTTGAAAAGCACCGGCTGGTCTGGAATGGCATTGCGGAATGATTGTAGCCGAACCTCTTCAGCCTTGATGTCTGGCTGGAAGGCTTGTTCAAAAACAGCGTTAGAAAGCGATACAAGCCCTGGAACTGAACGCCGCGACGTTATCAAGGGTTCACCAATCGTTCCACCCCACCCCTTGATGGCACCTAAGACTCCCGAGATGAGTCTTGAATCGGTTCCACGAAAACCATAAATGGCTTGTTTAGGATCTCCTACCCACACAGAACGCTTTGCGAGCTTTGCAAACTCAACAAATAGAGCGAGTTGCAGTGGACTTGTGTCCTGAAACTCGTCAACCATTACTATATCAAGCTCACTTCTCAATGTTTCGCGTACATCTTGGTTATCGCGAATAGCTCTCAGCAGAAGTACCTCTTGGTCACTGAAGTCGACAGCGCCCAGCATTCTTTTGGCCTCGGCATAGGTGTCGAGAGCATCGGCAGCTAGATTGAAGATCAATTGAAGATACTGGTGCACTTCCGCATGAAAAACTGGATGCGACTCGTGAGCTTGAGCAACTTCGACTACGGATTTAATTATATGCTTCACCTTCGCACCAGCATCAATATTGCAAGCTGCGAGCCAATCGAGCCAAGTCCAACGATCATCACCAAAGGAACTATTTAGCCGTTCCAATTCTTGATGACCTTTCTGCAAAATCTGTGGAATCTTGGCCCCGGAGGCTTCTGTCTGCTGGATGTAAGTGGAAACCTCAGCCAGTGCTTTGGCAATTTCTGCTGATAGCGAAACCGTAGGATCAGTGCCAACCAAAGGTGCTGGCCAGTTTTTCAGCATCAAGTCAGCATTCCTGGTCCCCATTGCACGGAGTTGATCCGGCGCAATATCGTTGTCACGGGCAGCCTTCACTACATCACCAATAAACTTTGACCACTCGGTTTGCTCAATACCAAACCTGTCAGTTAGCCTGACAAGTTCAGATTGTCCTTTTCCATCAAGAGTATCGGACAACGAAGCCGCTAATAAACGTTTTGCCTGCCCCTCACTGAGCACCGTCTGATCTGGAGACAGACCTAATTCGAAGCAGAAGCGCTTGAGCATCTGGCCGCAAACACTGTTTACCGTACCTATCTTGGCTTGGCCAACAGCTGTAGCCAAGTCAATTCGCCCTTTGTCCAAAAGCCACAAACGCACTCGCTCACGCAGTTCCGTTGCTGCCTTAACTGTAAATGTCGTGGCTAGAATTGCATGCGGGCGGGCAAGTCCGGTCTCTAGTGCTTCTGCTAGCGTGACAGTGAGTTTGTAAGTTTTGCCGCTGCCGGCACCAGCACTAATGAATTCGACACTATTCATCGAGCCACCCTCCGAGTAATACCAAGTGGTCTTTATCCCACTTTTTGGGTCCCTCAACTGGCAGAGTTCCTTCAGGCCCCTGGAACTCATCGCCGGATCCGATGGGCACGACTTCGATCTGCCCGTTTGTCCACTGTTCTGCACGCCACTTCCAGCTCTCTTTTGCCTGCTGAAGTAAAGAGGCGGTGGTACCAAAAGGTGGCGTATGTACATACGCCTGAGGCATGACATCATTCGCTGTGACATGCATGCCTCCCGACACCAATATAAAGTAACCCAAAGCTACAGGTTTGACTCCAGTCTGCTGCTCAAATAGAGACGAGTAAAGAGCCAACTGAAGGTGTTGGCCTTCACGCAAAGTGGTGGCATAGAACTTGTCACCGCGCCATTTCATATCCAATACCACCACCCGACCTCCAGGCAGGTCCACGATTAAATCGGCTTTTCCAACTAGATACACGTCGCCGAGGTTCCCTTCTAGATTAAATTCAGTCCGAACACTAATTGCATCGCAAGATTGAAGATGTTTTAGCATTGATCGAATGGCGCCTTCACATACGGCCTTGAAGCGTTGTTGGCTAACACCCGCCCCCAACATCCGTAACGGAGCTCCCTCCGTTTCCAGAAGCTCATCAACATTACCGCGAAACCACATAATAGCTTTGTCAATTGCCCATAATTGATAGTCTGGTTGCTGAAAAAGCTTTTCAAAGACACGGTGCGCTAATGTACCGAGTAAACGGTTATCTTGCTCAGCTGAGAGTACCGTCGTTGAATGCAGCCGAGCGACCCGCTTGAGAGCATAAAGTGCGGGGTCATTATATAACTCCGATAACGATGAATATGATTGTCCATCGATTGGTAGTGTTACAGCCCGGCTAAATTCCATGTATCGAGGCGGTTGGGGAAGATCTATATGTGTAAGTTTGGCTGATAAATTTCCAACGAAACTACTACTGACCTGTACATCTAGGTCAATACAATTACTCAATAGATCTGGTGCCAACTTGAGAAATAGTTGACGGAACGGATGATCTTCAGTACCTGCAGGAGGAAGTACTAATATGAATCGTTGTTTAGCAGATAATAGAGGGCGCAACCACTGTGTAGAAAGCGCTTCGAGTTCCTGCAGCGGATTCCGGAGGTTTACCCCCATCTTGGTTAATGCTTCCAACTCAGTCTGCGACCAAGGCAACGGTGAAGGAAGTTGAGGAGTAGAAGGCATCCACCAAATAACCTCGTCCGCTGCTTCAATGCAGGCACCTGTATTCGCTTCCGCACGAAGGCATCCAACCTGGGCTTGAGAGTCTGGATTCATAGCTCCAGTAGGTGTAGCGTGGATAATTAGTTGCTCGATTTGACGTGACGTTAGACTAACCACATGTTGACTCTTAAACTCGATCAAACTTTCGCGTAAAGCAAAACACTGTTCAATGGCTGGAGCCAATATCGCATGCGATGCATCATCACCAATGAAATGTTTATGAAGTGTGGTAGCTAGTCGATCCACACGTGCAAGCAAGGCATCCACCGGGGCCCCTTCTCCACGAGTCCAGCGTTCTCCCTCAAGCCAGAATGCAACATCGTCTAAAAGTGTCTTACCGCTATCGTCTGCCGGAATTTCATTCTTGACTGCCTCCCATGCCTCACCACCGATTCCAGGTTGGTTAGCTACGGCTCGAGCGAGGCTGTCCCTTAACTTGCGGCTGAATGGCCCTACAGGATGCGAGAGGAACTCAATGAGCCGCCCAACATCTACTGGAATCCAACACATCTCGAGTGCCAATCCAACCGATTGAAGGGCTGGACGAAGTTCGCTTGGATTTTGAAACCCGCAACTCGCAGCCCCAGTGACCATCACCGTAGCATCGAGAGAATCTCCACCGAATTCACACACAAGCAAGCGGTCTGCGACGGAATCTCTGCAAAAAGCGCTAAACCAATGCTCGGCAACCTCGCGCGTTGATGCTTGTGCGAGAAGTACACTGCTATCAGTAATCGGTCCTTCCAAGGGTTGGAAATGACCGTCTCGAAGCGCCTGAATAGCAAGCTCCTGCAATTGACGAAGTTGACCTTGACCCTGCGGTTCATATTGCAAAAGTTTGACATTGGGGAGGAGAGCTAAGACCTTACGCCAAGCAAAAGGAAAGCTCTCAAATGGGTCCATGAGAAGCACCGACTCAATTTGAGTTCCTTCTTGGGTAAGTGCCGTGGTGACAATAGATAAGCGTTCAGCCTCACCAGGTTCGATGTCACCAGAGGCAGATTGCTCAATTAATGCCATTTCCAGCAGTCTGCGTGGTGCATCCGCTGGTGCGTTGCCGTCCCAGCCAGCCAAGAGCAACTCGTCACGCCACGCTAGAAGTTTGGCGGCTGTACCTATGCTGTCAGCTTGAAGTGAACGGCTGTAAAAGCGAGGTAGATCCTCGTGTTGCCTCAAATATCCGAGATATTTTGTCACTCTCCGAGCTCGTGAAACCCCCAGCCGAGCCAAACCAAGATGAGTTTCAAGAAGGTCGAGAAGACCAAGCCGTCCCAAAACTGGTGCATCGAAAACATTTTCACGAGACGGGCCTTGTCGGCTGTCAAGGTGGACACCAAGAGTGATACGCATACGAGCTCCGAAAATTATGGGAAAATTTTCTATACACCGCTTATTGCAAATGAAAAATGCGGTTGTGGCAGGAGATCTACTGTCGGACGCATTAAATTAGCATGACTTTGATTAGTTGATAAAATTATTGTTACCATTTGAAACATTGATCAATAAAACGCCCCTTTATCCACATCAAACTTAACTCTCCCGCTATTAATAGCTCAAGCATATGTAGCCATCGCCATTCACTTCTGGTGATCTTACGACATACTGATCATGTCACTAAGGAGTTCGCCATTTGTAAAGTCCGGTTCACTGCACACCAGATCATCGTAGTTCTGAAGTCTTTCGAAGCCGGAGCTCAGACCCTGAATCAATACAAAGCGTAACTTTCAGGGTGAGAATGACTATATCTGGCACAGAACAGGTTCCTTGGTATTTTCTCTGGTACAGTTCCACTACAGGGACAGGATCAGCACTGCCCTTGTAGATATGACATAGTAACGATCACCAAATACACAAGACCGCTAAAATCAGTTTTATGTTACCAGCTTCGATTGGTGGTCATTCTGGTGGTCTTGACAGAAATGAATTTCTGATTTAGCTTACTTATTAGCCAGTTACTGGCAAAGGCGATCCCAGTCAGAGGAGCCATATTAGAGAAGCCCGCTCAGGGAAACCTGAGCGGGCTTTTTGCTTTTGTTTTGGTGTATGGCTGCTACGAGCGAGGAGCGGAAGTTCGCAACGCCAACAACTACATGACTAACATTGAGGTGTCTTAATCAACGGAGAGCAGGTCATAGTCACTTTAGTTGCTTCAATGGATAAGAGTTAGTGGTACTGGAACCGTCGCTGTAGAGCTCGGTAATAATGATTTTTTTACCATCAATAGCATATTTGACCGTACTATCTGCAGGATCATCCCGCCAGCGACCGGTACTGTCAGGATTGTCAGATGCCCACATAACTTGATCACCTATAAGTTTGCACTTGATTGCCCAACGGGTGCCATCGTTTTGTCGGATATAATGTACGTAGGCAATACCTGATTCGACTTTATCCAACTGCATGATCTTATGGTCACGGCCAAACATCGCAGCAGAAGCAGCCTTGCAAACCTGACCTACCGTGACTTCAGAAGCCTGTACCGGCGCAGTAAACACCAGCGGAACAAGAAGTAAGAGTTTCTTCATACGGATCAATCCATTTTGTTTATTTTCAGGAATAACTCTAAATGTATATTTCGGCAACCTAAAGCGTTTCTTGACTATAATTTAGTGTTGCGATGACAGGACTGATTAACTTAGTCCCTCGCGTAATCTCAAAATCTGCCTGACTGTCAGCTTTGCTCCTGACCTGCACCCCGCTCCTGGCACAGAGCAGATTGTTAAAGCTCTTTGAATACAATCTCGCTTTGAGCCGACTTTTTGATGCTCGTTCTGGCTCCCCTTCCTTTGCAGAGAACAGCGTAGAACGATTAATACATGAAGCGAAGTGTTTAAACCCGCTTTAAGTAACAAGCAACTTTTGGTGGTCATTCTGGAGGGCTTGACAGAAAGGGAACTCAGCTTTAGCTTACTTATTAGCCAGATACTGGCAACGGCGATCCCAGTCAGGGAGCCATATTAGAGAGGCCCGCTCAGGGAAACCTGAGCGGGCTTTTTGCTTTTCCAGATATCGCGCATGCCAGGCAAAAACATGCTCGTATCCTGGCTTTAAGCAATTTTTTCCCTCTATTTTCAACACATCCCAAAGCAACGACTCTGTGAGGCTCTCCTGTGGGCTACCAGAGGCGATCAAGTGCCGTATCGGTGCGACACGAAATCAGCTTGCTGTTTGCCGCAGTCCTGGGTTATCTGTTTCTCGGTGAAATACACACGTTGAGCAAAATACTGGCGCGCACGGTGAGTGTTACCGGCACGCTGTTGATGGATTGACGATCACTGGAGGACTTGAAATGCCTGACTCCCCTACTATTGCTCTGATTGGTCCCGGTGCGATTGGTACCACTATCGCTGCTGCACTGCATGAAGTTGGCCGCACGCCACTGCTTTGCGGACGCACCGCGCACCCACAATTAATTCTGCGTCACGATGAAGGGGAAGTGGTGGTTCCTGGTCCGGTATTGAGCAAGCCACCGACCAATACTCACCCCTTCGATCTGGTCTTTGTGGCGGTAAAAACGACCCAGGTGGCTGAGAGCGCCAATTGGCTTGCCGCGTTATGCGATGAAAACACTGTCGTGTGTGCGCTGCAAAACGGTGTCGAACAGAAAACTCTGTTGGAACCCTATGTTAATGGAGCAACGGTACTGCCTTCAGTCGTATGGTTCCCGGCACAGCGCGAACCAGACTCCTCTGTCCGCCTGCGGGCTAAACCGCGTTTGACACTCCCGGATGTGCCACAGGTAAAACGGATCGTTGATGCGCTCAGCGGTACCCGCTGCAGCGTTGAGCTGTCATCCGATTTCCTCTCGATCGCCTGGCGCAAACTATTGCAGAATGCGGTCGCGGGCCTGATGGTTCTTGCAAACCGCCGTGCGGGAATGTTCTCACGCGGGGATATCACGAAACTGGCACTGGCTTATCTGCATGAATGTCTGGCTGTCGCACGTGCCGAAGGTGCGGTACTTAGCGATAACGTTCCCCAGGAGATCGTTGACGGTTTTCATCGTGCGCCTGCGGACTTGGGTACCTCCATTCTCGCCGATCGCCAGACCAATCGCCCGCTGGAATGGGAAATACGCAACGGCGTCGTGCAGCGTTATGGCCATTCACAAGGTATTCCTACCCCTATTAGCGACATCCTGGTTCCTTTGCTGGCGGCAGGAAGCGAGGGGCCGGGTTGAAGCGATAAACATCAAAGGCGTTTGTAGGGGGCGTTTCTCGAAGCTTTTTGACCCGTCACTGCCCCCACTATCGGCACCTCCCCCCCTCCGCACCCCAGATCATGAATATGGCTCATGTGGTAATGAAATTAAGTCGCTTTCACTCATCCAATGGCTCTGGCATAAATTATGCAATGTTAACTTATTGACAACATGAAGACTGACGAATGAGAAACCCAGTAGTTTCTTGAGAATCAAAAAAGTTAGATTCAGTTTTCATACCAGAACTCAGGGGGCAAGAACGCGATGAATAAAAATTTTACATTTACGGTTAAGAGCAGTAGTTTCGATGAAAACTATAACCCTTCAGAAAATACGCGTATTACCACCAACTTTGCCAATTTGGCCAGAGGGAAGAACCGCCAGGAGAACTTGCGCAACACTCTGGTGATGATTGACAACCGTTTCAATACCCTGGCGCATTGGGATAACCCCAAAGGCGATCGCTATGCTGTCGAACTTGAAATCATTTCTGTTGAGATGAATATTAAAGACAAGGGCAATAGCTTCCCAGTGATTGAAATATTGAAAACCAACATTATTGACAAGAAAACCAACAAGCGCACTGAGGGCATTGTAGGAAATAACTTCTCTTCTTACGTGCGGGATTATGACTTTAGTGTGTTGCTGTCAGAACACAATAATAACCAACCCGAATTTAGCATTCCAGATGACTTTGGTAACTTGCACGGGAATATATTTAAATATTTCGTCAACTCAAATGAGTACAAAGATAACTTTAACAAATTACCGGTTATATGTTTAAGCGTATCCAGTAAAGACACCTATTATCGGACTGGAAATGAGCATCCTGTATTGGGCATTGAATACCAGCAAAACGATTCCTCTTTGACTGAACAATACTTCAGCAAAATGGGCTTGCAGGTTCGCTATTTTATGCCGAAAAATAGTGTTGCGCCTTTGGCCTTTTATTTTTCTGGTGATTTACTCAGTGATTACACCGATCTTGAACTTATCAGCACCATCAGCACGATGGAGACTTTCCAAAAGATTTATCGCCCTGAGATTTACAATGCAAACTCTGCAGCCGGACAATACTATCAGCCGGCCCTGAATCACCAGGATCATTCATTAACAAAAATTGTTTATGACCGTGAAGAGCGTAGCCAGTTGGCTATTGAGCAGGGGAAATTTACTGAAGAACACTTTATCAAACCCTATAAGACTATTTTTGAGCAATGGTCTGCTCACTGCGCGCTTTGATTAACCAAAAATAAAAGGTCATCCATTATGAAAATATTATTACCAACTTCGACTGCCGGCAGCTTACCCAAGCCTTCCTGGCTGGCACAACCTGAGACACTTTGGTCCCCCTGGAAATTGCAGGATGAGGAACTGATTGAGGGTAAACAGGATGCCTTGCGCTTGTCCCTGGAAGATCAACTCCGAGCAGGCATTGATATTGTCAGTGATGGCGAACAAACGCGCCAACACTTTGTCACTACCTTTATTGAGCACCTGAGCGGCGTTGATTTTGAAAAACGGCAGACGGTTAGAATTCGTAATCGCTATGATGCCAGTGTACCAACGGTCGTCGGTGCAGTGACTCGTCAAAAACCGGTGTTTGTTGAAGACGCCCGATTTTTACGTCAGCTCACCAAGCAGCCGATTAAATGGGCCCTGCCAGGCCCGATGACCATGATAGATACGCTTTACGATAGCCACTATAAAAGCCGCGAAAAACTGGCCTGGGAATTCGCTAAAATTCTCAACCAGGAAGCCCGAGAGTTAGAGGCGGCCGGCGTCGATATTATCCAGTTTGATGAACCCGCATTTAATGTCTTTTTTGATGAAGTGAATGATTGGGGCATCGCCGCTTTAGAACGAGCCATTGAAGGGCTTAAATGTGAAACGGCGGTGCATATCTGCTACGGGTATGGCATCAAAGCCAATACCGATTGGAAAAAGACTCTGGGGTCAGAATGGCGTCAATATGAAGAAGCTTTTCCCAAACTGCAGACCTCTAATATCGATATCATCTCACTGGAATGCCATAACTCGCATGTTCCAATGGACTTGCTTGAACTGATCCGCGGTAAAAAAGTGATGGTAGGCGCCATTGACGTGGCAACCAACACCATAGAGACTCCAGAGGAAGTCGCCAATACGTTACGCAAGGCGCTGCAGTTTGTTGATGCCGACAAGCTCTATCCTTCGACCAACTGTGGCATGGCCCCCTTGGCTCGTCAGGTAGCCACCGGTAAGCTCAATGCTTTAAGCGCAGGCGCGGAAATCATCCGTAGAGAACTCGCAGCTAAATAAGCTCGCCAAATTAGAAAAGCAGACTTCCCCGGAAGTCTGCTTTTTGTATTTTAGCCAGGCGTTACTGCTTATGCTTCACTGGTTTCTCTCAGAGAACTTATAACCTCACGCGCCTCGGCGAACAGTTTATGGTAATGGGCCTCGCCGTCGGTAATCCCCTCCTCTACTCCGATGGTGTTATAGAGAAAATCGATCCTTGCATCCTCCACGCCCAGATATGCCATGCCGCCATTAATGTAATCGGTCATGTTCTTTTCCCAACCGTACTTAATGAATCCTGACTGAGAACCACCCACCAAAGCCAGCCAGCGAATTTTTTTATCCTTCAGTCTATTTTCGTCGCCGTAGGCCAGACCATAGTTCCAGACGCGTTCCAGGTAACCCTTGAGTATTGCCGGGAAGGAGTACCACCAAACCGGGAACACCAGAACCAATGTGTCCTTGTCCCCCAGCTCATCGAAAAGTCGATGTACTTCCTCCGAATAGATTTTTTGCGGATTATCCCAGTCCGGCTCATCCTCCACCCTGAGTATCGGGTCAAAATCGCTGCGATAGAGATCAAGGCTGGAAACGTTGTAGCCATGACGCACCGCCTCGCTCTGCATCTCTTTCACCACCTGCGCGGTTAAAGAATTGGACCGAGGGTGAGCCCAGATAAAGTAAATATTATTTAATTTCATGAAATTACCTTAACATTCCGTGGAGGAATCATTACTTTACGGCTGCACGATAGTTCTGTAAAACGTAGTATTTGAGATGGGTTATTGAGGGAAATTCACTAATGCAGCCGAACTTTTCAGACTTTGCTTCGTTTATTGCCGTCGCACGCTACAAAAGCTTTCGGGCGGCGGGTGATGAATTGGGACTATCCCCCTCCGCCATGAGCCATTCCGTCAAACAGCTGGAGCAGAGATTAAAAGTCCGACTATTTAATCGCACCACTCGCAGCGTGGCACTCACCGAGGCGGGGCTAACCCTTTTTGCACGACTACGCCCGGTCTTTGATGAGTTCAATACCATACTCGACGAGATGAACTGCTTTCGCGATGCCCCGATGGGCACCCTGAAAATCAATACTTCACGCCTGGCCTCGCGTCTCTTTCTGCTGCCGACCATAACAGGGTTTAGCCGCAAATATCCGGACATAAAAGTTGAGATCACCACCGATGACAAACTGGTGGATATTGTCCAACAGGAGTTTGATGCCGGGATCCGCCTGAATAACAAAGTCGAAAAAGACATGATTACCGTCCCCATTGGGCCGAAAATCAAACTGGTGGTAGCCGCCACAGCGGATTATCTCAGGCATCATCCCGCACCGACGCATCCGTGCGAGCTGGTTAATCACCAAAGCGTTGTTTTTCGTTTCCCGAGTGGCCGCCCGTATCTCTGGGAATTTGAAAACGCTTCGGAAAAACTTGAAGTGGCACCAATCGGCAATATCATGCTGGACGATATGGATTCAGCGCTCGAGGCTGTTCTGGGCGGAGCTGGGCTGGGTTATCTGTATTACGAACAGGTGAAAGAACATCTGACAAGCGGCAGGCTGGTCCAGGTCCTGGACGACTGGCTCCCCGAACGCCCCTGCCTGCAACTCTACTACCCTAATCGCCAATATATGTCTGGCCCATTACGCGCTTTTATTGACTACATAAAAGAGACGCAGAGAACGGCAAAAAAGAGTCATCAGGAGTATTTAGTCTGATCACGGCAGTGAGTTTGCTGACAAAGGCGAACCAGTCGGCAACCTCCTATCAATCGACCCTAACTCAATAGCCACAGACTATTACAACATTCAACCATTCCTATTTTATCTATCGGCTTCCACTGACTAAGCTTAGTCATGAGTGTCAGTGCGAGCCTCATCCGCGGTTGGCGAAAAACTCATATCTTATTATTGAAAATCAGTTGATTAGATAAACCATTAGCGCAACACCCGACGCGAGCATTAGCCCGCGATGTCAAGTTAACGGCTCCCCAGGTACAGGCAGACAGGGCCTGGCGAGCGAACCTACAGAAGCAGAGAGCGCATCATGACAACTGAAAGCAAATGCCCATTTTCGGGTGGCGGCAAGCCGAACACTCCGCGCCGCGGCCCTTCGAATCAGGACTGGTGGCCCAACCAACTTAGCCTGAAACCGCTGCACCAACACTCCTCCCTTTCCGACCCGATGGACTCCGATTTCGATTACGCCAAAGCCTTTAACAGCCTCGATCTGGCCGCCGTTAAACAGGATCTGCACGCCCTGATGACCGACTCACAGGAATGGTGGCCGGCAGACTTTGGCCACTATGGCGGCCTGTTTATCCGTATGGCCTGGCACAGCGCCGGTACCTACCGCATCGGCGATGGCCGTGGCGGCGCAGGTGAAGGCCAGCAACGTTTTGCCCCGCTCAACAGCTGGCCCGACAACGTCAGCCTCGATAAGGCCCGTCGCCTGCTGTGGCCAATCAAACAGAAATACGGCCGCAAAATTTCCTGGGCTGACCTGATTGTCCTGACCGGTAACGTCGCGCTCGAATCCATGGGCTTTAAAACCTTCGGCTATGCCGGTGGCCGTGCCGATACCTGGGAGCCGGATGACGTCTATTGGGGATCGGAAAAAATCTGGCTGGAGCTGAGCGGCGGTCAGAACAGTCGCTATTCGGGCGATCGTGACCTGGAAGATCCGCTGGCGGCGGTTCAAATGGGCCTGATCTACGTTAACCCGGAAGGCCCGGACGGCAACCCGGATCCGGTCGCTGCAGCCCGTGACATCCGTGAGACCTTCGCGCGGATGGCGATGAACGATGAAGAAACCGTGGCGCTGATCGCCGGTGGCCACACCTTCGGCAAGACCCACGGCGCAGGCCCGGCCTCACATGTTGGTGACGATCCGGAAACCGCTGGCCTCGAATTGCAGGGCCTCGGTTGGCAGAGCAGCTTCGGCACCGGTAAAGGTAAGGACGCCATCACCAGCGGCCTGGAAGTAACCTGGACCACCACCCCGACCCAGTGGAACCACGACTTCTTCAAGCACCTGTTCGAATACGAGTGGGAACTGACGCAGAGCCCGGCTGGCGCTCACCAGTGGGTAGCCAAAGACGTGGGCGAGACCATTCCCGATGCGTTCGATCCGGCGAAAAAACAGCGCCCAACCATGTTAACTACCGACCTGTCGCTGCGCTTTGACCCGGCATACGAGCAGATATCTCGTCGCTTCTATGAGCATCCTGACCAACTCGCCGACGCTTTCGCCCGCGCCTGGTACAAGCTGACCCACCGCGATATGGGGCCACGTGCCCGCTATCTCGGCCCGGAAGTGCCGGCCGAAGAGCTGATTTGGCAGGATCCGATCCCGGCCGTCGATCATCAGTTGATTAACGATCAGGATATCGCCGATCTCAAAACCCGGATCCTGGCCTCCGGCCTGCCGCTCTCGGTGCTGGTGTCCACCGCCTGGGCTTCAGCTTCCACCTTCCGCGGCTCCGACAAACGCGGCGGTGCCAACGGTGCGCGCATTCGTCTGGCACCACAGAAAGACTGGGCAATCAACCAACCGGCTCAACTGGCGCAAACGCTGGCCAAGCTGGAAGGGATCCAGCAGGCGTTCAACAGTGCGCAGTCGGGCAACAAACGCGTCTCGCTGGCGGATGTGATCGTGCTGGCCGGTGCCGCAGCCGTCGAACAGGCAGCAATCAACGCCGGGCATCCGGTGAGCGTGCCCTTCGCGCCGGGCCGCATGGATGCTACGCAGGAACAAACCGACATCGACTCCTTCGAAGCGATGGAGCCGGTTGCCGATGGTTTCCGTAACTACCTGAAGCGCCAGTTCAGCATTCCGGCCGAAGCCTTGCTGGTCGACAAAGCGCAGCTGCTGACGCTGACGGCGCCGGAAATGACGGTACTGGTAGGCGGGTTGCGGGTGTTAAACGCCAACGTTGGTCAGAGCCAGCATGGCGTGCTGACCCAACGGCCGCAGGCACTGAGCAATGACTTCTTCGTCAATCTGCTTGATGGGGCGACGACCTGGAAAGCGGCAGACGAGGACGGTGTGTTCGAAGGCCGCGACAGCCAAACCGGCGCGCTCAAGTGGACGGCGACCCGCGCCGATCTGATCTTCGGCTCACATTCCCAACTGCGTGCGCTGGCGGAAGTCTATGGCAGCTCAGACGCCCAGGCGAGTTTTGTCCACGACTTTGTCGCCGCCTGGAATAAGGTGATGAACCTCGATCGTTTCGACCTGGCCTAAGTCAGAACAGCAGTAACCCAGCCCGCTTAAGACAACTTAGGCGGGCTTTTTATTTTTACTCTCCGGTCACTTGCCGCTCCAGGTGCCGCAGGTCAAGCGACAGGAAGTGGTGTACCACCGGTTTCTCCGGGCCGATATGGAACTGCAGCGCCTCCTGCTGCAAATCGGCATCAGCATGCGAGACCCGCTGGTGCTGGCGCAGGTGTTCGGCCCAGGACTCCACCATAAACCACTCCATCACGCACTGCGGATCGGCGGTATGCTCGGTCAGCCCCCAGGCGTAGGCACCGTCACGACGGCGTACCCGCGAAAGCCGTTGCAGCGTGCGCAGAAACTGCGGACGATCTTCCGGTCGCACCCGGTACTCCACCTGGATCATCACCGGCCCGCGATCGTTTTCAACCGGGGTATTGAGCAAGGGCTCCGGCCAATGGTTGGACGGCTGCAGATCGGCCTCGCCCTCAGGCAGGCGAATACGGTGGAACACCAGCGAAATCACCAATAGACCCACACCGCCCGCCAATAGCGTGGCGGCCACACCAATCTCCTGGGCAATCAACCCCCACAGCAGGCTCCCGGCAGCCATCGCGCCATTAAACACCATCAGATAAATCGCCAGCCCACGTCCGCGCACCCAGTTTGGCAACACGCCCTGGGCTGCGCCGTTCAGGGAGGTCAGCGCGATAATCCAACCGCCACCCAGTACCAACAGCAGCAAGAATGCCAGCCACTGCGGCGGCGCCAAAGACAGCAACGCCATCACCACGGCGGTGATCACCGCAGCCAACAGCACCAGTCCATCGGCGTTCAACCGCTGACGCAATCGGGGTAATAACACCGCGCCGATTATTGCACCGGCCCCCACGGCACCCAGCAGGATGCCGTAGAAACCGGCGGTACCGCCCAGCATCTGCCGGGCAACGAGGGGCAACAGCGCCCAGACCGAGCTGGAGAATACAAAGAACACCGCCGCCCGCAGCAGCACCACGTGCAGCTCACGGCTGGCGCGGGCATAGCGAATACCGGCACGGAAAGCGCCAAAGAAATGTTCGGAAAGTCCGTTGTCTTCCACCTTCGGCCTGCGCCACCACAGCAAGGCAGCAACCACGAACACATAACTCAGTACGTCGGCACCGTAGGCCGCACCGGCACCAAAGCTCGCCAGCAGCAGCCCCCCGGCCGCCGGGCCGATGGCACGGGCGATATTGATCCCCAACGAGTTCAGCGCCACCGCATTTCTGAGATCGGCTCGCGGTACCAGCTCCGGCACAATGGATTGCCAGGTCGGCCCCATCAGCGCCCCGCCGATGCCGCCGATAAAGGTCAGCGCCAGCAAATACTCAACGGTCAGCGCACCGCTTTGCGACAGCAGTAATAAAGTGCCGCTGACGCTGGCCAGCAGGATCTGGACAAAAATAAGAAAGCGACGGCGGTCAAGAATGTCGGACAACACCCCAGCGGGGATCGCCAACAGGAACACCGGCAGCGTGGCGGCGGTCTGCATCAGTGCCACCGCCGACGGGTTAGAGGACAAATCCGTGACCAGCCAGGAACTGGCGACATCACGCATAAAGCTGCCGACGTTGCCCAGCACCGTGGCCCCCCACAACACCGCGAATACCGGGATCTTTAGCGGCGCGAAACCGCCGGGTGCTGCCTTATTCTCAGCCGGTTCGGCCATCTTTTGCTCCTTTAGATCGTACAACGCCACCAGCAACAGCCAGTGAGCAGATAAAAGCGGCAGTGCTCATGGTCGGCTCCGGTTCACAGGCAAAGTCCCCCGTCCGGGGGACAGGGGTCAAGACTGGATAAACGCCAGCAGATCGGCATTAAACTGTTCAGGATCTGTTTGCGCCAGCCCGTGCGAAGCGCCCGGATAGACTTTCAATTCAACCTGCCTGATAAGCTTAGTGGCTTTCAACGCGGATGCGGCGATCGGCACAATCTGGTCGTCGTCGCCGTGCACTAGCAGCGTCGGCTTGTCGATGGCCAGCAGATCCGCGGTGTAATCGACCTCGGAAAACTCACGCACGCAGTCATACAACCCCTTCACTCCACCCTGCATGCCCATCAGCCAGAAACTGTCTGTCAGCCCGGCATTGGCCTTCACGCCGTGGCGGTTATAGCCGTAGAAAGGCACCGCCAGATCCTTGAAGAACTGAGAGCGATTTTCTGCCGTTCCGCTGCGGATACCGTCGAATGCCGACATCGGCAACCCTTCAGGATTAGCCGGGCTTTGCAGCATCAACGGCGGCACCGCGCCCACCAGCACCACCTTCGCCACCCGTGCGCTGCCGTGACGGCCAATATAGTGCGCCACTTCGCCGCCCCCGGTGGAGTGCCCCACAAGGATCAGATCCCGTAGATCCAGCGCTTCAATCAACTCCGCCAAATCGTCCGCATAGCGGTCCATGGTATTGCCGTCCCAGGTCTGGTCGGAACGACCATGACTGCGGCGATCGTGCGCGATAACGCGGTAACCGCTTTGGCCGAAGAACAGCATTTGATTATCCCAGGCATCCGCGGATAGCGGCCAACCGTGAGAAAACAGAATCGGCTGCCCGCGGCCCCAGTCTTTATAGAAAATACGCGTGCCATCTTGGGTGGTCAGAGTGCTCATAGGTTATCTCCCGGTGGTGGTAGAGGTAGGTCTTCCGGGTTAACAGTAAGGCAGGAGGGGAAACGGTGATAACGGAATTATTTTCGGATGATCGCGAGTTTTTTTGCTGAAGATCCCGGCCTGGCTTCAAGGCACAACGCCGGGTGGCTGCGTCAGATATTTTCCAGGTCAATACCACGGGTTTTGGGGCCAAACACCCCGATCACCACCATCACAATCAGCATGCTGACAACGATAAATGCAATCACCCCCACCGAGCCGCCGTATTGCAGGATCATGCCAATAATCAGGCTGCTGAATACCGTCGACAGTCGGCTGAATGAATAACAGAATCCGACCGCGCGGGCCCGGATGTAAGTCGGGAACACTTCTGACTGGTAGGAATGGTAACTGTAGGTCAGCCAGGCATTGGACCAGGTGATGAAGAACCCGCACAGAATCAGCCACAGGGGATTATTCTGCATGGCAAACAGTGAGCCGAAAATCACCGTGACCAGACAGGAAAGGACGATCTGCCATTTGTTTTCCATCTTGTCGGCATAGCGGCTACACAGCAGCGATCCCAACGGATAAGCCAGGGTAATAAAGAAGGCGTACAGCAGGCTGTGGGTGACCGAAGCGCCCTTTCCAGCCAGCAAGGCCGGTAACCAGTTGCCAAAACCAAAGAAACCGATCGCCTGGAAGAAATTCATCACCACCAGCATCAGGGTACGGCCCCGGTAACGCGGCGACCAGATATCTTTAAAGCTGCCCTGCGTTGGTGCTTCGCTCTGTAGCCCGGCGTCGCGCAGCGGGAACTCCGTGCTGTAAGTGACACCGCAGCGGCGTTCCATTGCCAGCATCACCTGCCGGACCTCCGGATAACGTCGCTGTTGTGCCAGCCAACGCGGGGATTCCGGCAAGCCTTTACGCACCAGCCAAATCACCAGTGAAGCCACGGCACCGGCGATCACCACATAGCGCCAGCCACTCAGGCCCAGAATGGTCTGCGGCACCAGCCACCACGACATCAGCGCCACCGTCGGCACGGAAAGAAACTGAATGAAAAAGGAAAAGGCGAAAGCCCGGGTACGCAGATGCGCAGGCACCCACTCGGTCAGATAGGTATCAATGGTTACCAACTCAATCCCCAGCCCAACGCCGACCAGAAAACGCAGGAAGATCACCCACTCTGCCTGATGCTGAAAAGCCAGGCACAGCGAAAACACGCCATACCAGGCCAGAGCAAACATAAAGGTGGTGCGGCGGCCAAAACGATCGGCATAAGGGCTAAGCAGGCTGGCACCGATAAACAGGCCAAGGAAAGTTGCGGAGGCAAACGCCGCCTGGTCAGAGACGCCGAACACGCCTTGCGCCCCGGTATGGAATATCCCCTCGGCGATTAAACCGGTGCTGATATAACCGGTCTGAAACAGGTCATAAAGCTCAAAAAAACCGCCCAACGCCAGCAAAGCGATAAACCGCCACAGACCGGCAGAGGTGGGCAGTGCGTCAATTCTTGCCGACAAATCCCGTTCATGGATCGGTGACTGGGCCACCGCCTCGCTTCCCGCAACCAAAGAATCACTCACCATTAACCTCGCCATAACATAATCAATAATTTTCTATGCTATAGGCTCGGTGTCGGAGTTAAATATTTAATTAGCAGGCTACGAAAAATAATTAAGCATAAAAAACTGCAGCAATCTGTTTTGCTGAGAGAAAATTTAGCCTGTGGGCCGGTGCCTGATAGCAAGCCGCGACTTGCTATCAGGACGAAGGGAGTTAGCGGCTGTGGTGGTGTTGCAGGCGTTCGCTGCGGTAAAAATTCAGCAGGCACCAGCCAAGGGCGATCAATGCCAGCGGGGCGCCGACAAAGCCGATGTTACCCATGCCCAGATACTGGCTGACCTGATTGCCCAGCAGTGCGCCAGCGCCGATGCCGAAGTTGTACAACCCGGAATAGATCGACATCGCCACGTCGGTCGCGTCCGGCGCCAGATTCAGTACCTTGGCCTGCATCGACAAGCCAATCGCCATGATCGCCATGCCCCATACCGCAAACAGCACCGTCAGGTGATTTTCATCGCCGGAGGCCGGTAACAGCAGCAGCAGACTCAGCATCAATAAGGCGATAGCGCCGATGAAAAAGCCCGACGGGAAACGTTCGCTGAAGCGACTGAACAACAGGCTGCCGATGATACCGGCGGCACCAAACAGCAACAGCATCAGGGTGGTGAAGTTTTCCGACAGCCCGGCCACGGTCTGAATAAAGGGTTCGATATAGCTGTAGGCGGTGAAATTCGCCGTCACCACAATAATGGTCAGCATATACAGGCTGACCAGCGCCGGACGCTTGAACAGCATAGGGACACTGGCCAGCGAGCCGGAATGTTCGCTTTTCAGCACCGGCAACAAGCGCCACAGCAGCACCAACGCCAGGGTGGCGCAGACGGCGATGCCGATAAAGGTCATGCGCCAACCGAGGATTTGGCCCACGATACGGCCCAGCGGCAGGCCGAGCACCATCGCCAACGCGGTCCCCCCCGCCAGCAGGCTCAACGCCTGGGCCTTCTTGCCCGCCGGAGCGACCCGGATCGCCAGCGAGGCGGTGATCGACCAGAATACCGCATGGGCCAGCGCCACACCGGCACGCGAGATAACCAGCGTAGTGAAGTTCCACGCCACGGCGGTCAGCACATGGCTGGCGATAAACAGGATAAATACCCCGATCAGCAGTTTTCGCCGCTCAATCCGGCTGGTCAGCAGCATACACACCAGCGAACTGGCGGCGACGATCCAGGCATAAATGGTGATGATCAACCCCACCTGCTCGGTCTGCATCGAGAAGCTTTGGGCAATATCGCTCAGCAACCCCACCGGAATAAACTCGGTGGTATTGAAGATAAAGGCCGACACGGCAAGAATGACCACGCGCAACCAGGCGGTTGAGCGAGAGACCTGGGTTTGTTCCATGTTAAACGGGATCCGGGCAGGTGCAGGAAGTAGCGATATTTTAACCAATCGGTGTGGTAAATGCGATATGCGTCACACTTTTATTGGGCTGTTTTTTTCGACAGTCTTTTGCCGTTTAATGGCCTGTCCCCTGACAGGCCATCGATGCAAGCGGATGTCGTTTACTGACTGATACAGCGCTGTAATGCCTCCACCGAAGTATTGATACCGGCATCGACTGACATGGTCAGATCCTCCATTTCCAGCGATACCCAGTCGTTATAGCCCATCATGCGTACCACCGAGAAAAACTCCTTCCACCACTGTAAATCCTGGCCGCAGCCGACCGCCACATAATTCCAGGCACGCTCCGCCACCTGCTCCACCGGTCGGGTTTCCAGCAGTCCATTAACCGCCACTATTCCCCTTTCCAACCGCACATCCTTGCCATGCACGTGATGGATAGCGTCCCCGAGGCGGCGGGCTACTGCTATCGGATCGGCCCCCATCCAAATCAGGTGGCTGGGATCAAGGTTCAGCCCGACCATCGGCCCGACCGCGTCACGCAGCCTGAACAGCGTGTCCGGGTTCCACACCAGCATCGAACTGAAGTTTTCCAGCGCGAACTTTTCGATGCCGAACGCCTGTGCCTTATCCACCAACCGCTGCCAATACGGGATCGCCACTTCGTTCCACTGGTAGTCCAGGCAGTTCTTCAGCGTCGGCGGCCAACTGACGGTATAGGTGATCCAGTTAGGGATGCTGTCGCCGGGGGCCGCAGGGGGTAATCCGCTCATCATGACGATTTTTTTTACCCCCAGACTGGCAGCCAGCGCCAGCGTGTTATCGGTATCGTGGCGGTGCTTTTCGCCCAACACTCCCGGCTCCAATGGATTACCGGAAACGTTCAGCGCGGCAATCTTCATGCCGCGGCTCTCCAGTGCCGCCAGCAACCGTCGGCGCTTGCCAGCGTCCTGCAACAGCGCAACGGTGTCCAGATGCGGTGCCGAAGACCAGCCGCCGGTGGTCATCTCCACGCCAAACACCCCCAGTTCGCCCAACCGATCCAGCATGGCTTCAAACGGCAGGTGGCCCAAACTGTCGGTACAGAAGGAAAGCTTCATGTCATATCTCCGCAAACAAAAAGGTTATTCAAAGGCCACCCAGCGCGCACCCTGATCGGCTGAACGCACGCAGTTTTCAATCCAGCGCACCCCGTCGATCCCGGCGTCGATGTCCGGATACACCAACTGCGCCAACGCCTGCCGATCGCCCCGGTTTGTGGCATCAATAGCCAGGGCGAACTTCAGGTAGATGTTGGCCCAGGACTCGGTCAGCCCCTCGGTATGCAGCGCCCCCAGCCGTTCCCAGGCGTTGCAGGTTTCGTCCAGATAGGGCATGCCGCGATACAGCGTCTGGTTCGGTTGCCCCTGTACCTCGTAACGCAGCTCGCTGGGGTTGATATCGCTCCATTCCAAGCTGGCTTTCGAGCCGACGATACGGATGCGCTGGCTGCTCATGGCGCCGGCATTGACCGACGAGGCCCACATCCGCCCTACCGCGCCGTTGGCATAGCGCATCATCACCAACGCGTTGTCTTCCAGCGGGGCACGCGAGGGAATAAAGCTCTGCCGATCGCACAACAGTTCGTTGATCTGCATCTGCGGCATCACCAGTTGCGACAGGTAATAGGTGTGGGTGGAAATATCCCCCAGCACAAAGCTGGGGCCGGAAATCTTGGGGTCAATGCGCCATTTCTGCGCTTCGCTAAGGCGATCGACTTCGTCGGTGGCATTAAAACCGTGGGTATATTGCAGATCCACCATGCGCACTTCACCGATCTGCCCGTTGGCGATCATCGCGCGCATCTGCAACAGCAATGGATGGCCGGAGAAACCATAGGTCACGCCGACAATGCGGTTTTTTTCCGCCGCCAGCGCCTTGATTTCATAAGCTTCCTGGCGGGTAAAAAACAGCGGTTTCTCGCAAATCACGTGCAGCCCGGCCAGCAGCGCCGCGCGGGAAATTTCGTAATGGGTGCCGTTCGGCGTGGCCACGGACACCACTTCAATACCGTCCTCTCGCTGAGCCTCTTGAACAAACAGCGTGCGGTAATCCGTATAGCAACGCTCGGCATCCACCCCCAGATTGACGCCGAACTCGCGGCCACGCTCCGGGACAATATCAAACGCCCCGGCCACCAGCGCAAAGGCGGTGTTATCCCGTAATGCCCCGCAGCGGTGCTTGTAACCCACCTGCCCCAAGCGCCCGCCGCCGACCATCGCCCAACGCAGAGGACGTGCCGTTTTTCTTTCACCATTCAACATAGTTGCTCCCAAAGCCTAAGATTGCGCTGCTTTCGTCGTATTGCACCCGGGTGCAAATTTTAAATGCACCCGGGTGCAAAATTGAGTGACAACTTGACCGCGAAACAAATGCCACTTGCGATGGACTATTGGAGATGGTCAAAAATAAGTCAAATGCGCCATGATAAATCTGCCGCTCAGGATCACAATTTGCTGATACAACGATCGAAGGTGTCTTAATACCAGTCACCCAAGCAAAGTGATGAATACACTGCTCTGTAGGTGCCCCCTCTCCTTTGGGAGAGGGAACAATATGCCCTGTTTGCTCGGTGGATCCCACCGCAGGCGGCAGCAACTCCCGCATCCGACAAGGCTGTGCTAATCTGTTGAACCCATACCGTTTTTTCATCACGAGCAAAGATGATGGCGAAGAAACCCGGCGCTCCCCCCGCGCCCTCTACACGCAAGGCGACGGCCAGTGATGTGGCTGCCCGCGCCGGCGTGTCTAAATGGACGGTATCGCGTGCTTTTACCGATGGCGCGTCGATCTCGCCCCATGCACTGCTGCGCGTTCAGACCGCAGCGCGTGAATTGGGTTACCGCCCTAATCTGCTGGCGCGCAGCCTGTCGAAAAAGAGCACCCGCATCATCGGACTGGTGGCGGACGAACTGAAGAATCCGCATATTTTTACGCTGCTGGACGAGGTCACCCGGCAGTTGCAAAGCCGGGGTTATATGGCTCTGCTGCTGAATATCACCTCGGAAAACGACTATGAATCGGTGCTGACGTTGGCCGATCAAATGCAGGTAGATGGCCTGCTGTTTCTCGGTACCCTGCTTAACGATCGGTTGATTACGCTGGCACAGGATATTCACCATATTCCACTGGTGGTGCTGTATCGCTATAGCGACAGCCCGTATATCCAGGTGTTGGCCACCAACGGCTATCAGGCCGGGCACGAAATTGGCGAACTATTGCTGACGCAGAACTATCAGCGCATGGGCTATCTGGCGGGCCCGGTGAGTGAATCCACCCGGTTACGCCGTCTCGACGGTTTCCGTGCCGCACTGGCGGAAAAACAACGCGATGTCAGCGTGCTGCTGCAGGCCCCGCATTATCAACGCCTTTGCGGCATGGAGGCTTTCTCGGCCTACCTGGCCGCCACCCCGGCGGAACAACGGGTTGAAGCGATTTTTTGTGAAAACGATATTCTGGCGGTAGGCGTTATCGACGCCATACGCGCCACGCCGGGCTGTGCGCCCATTGCCGTGGTGGGGTTTGATGACATTGAGCTGGCTGCCTCCCCCAGTTATCAGCTGACCACCTATCGTCAACCGATGCAGTCGCTGATTGCCGATGGTATTCATTGCCTGACGCAGGCTTTTGAGCCGGGTGGTCAACGCTTGTATAACGGTGAATTAATCGTCCGGCAGTCGCATATTAAACAATAATGATATCAACAGACGGCGAGAACTCGGGTCAGGCTTATTGAGGTCATATGTCAGCTCTCTATGATTGGTCGGTATTGGCATTACGCCGCATTTACGATCGCCGCATCAGCGGTGCGCCGGTGCTCGACAGCGCGCGTCTGTTCCCCGACGCACAACGTTTTACCGCCCAGTGGCCGCAGATCCGTGACGAGGCACTGACCCTGGCGCAGGATCTGCGCAATATCCCTCGATTTCACGAGATCATGAGCGAACAGGCGTCGATCTCCGCCAACGACGCCCGTGACTGGCGCATGTTTATTATGCAGGCCTATGGTCAGCCGATTCCCCGTAACCTTGCCCGCTGCCCGTTATTGGCCAGCCTGATCGCTTCCTCTCCGGATGTGCTTTCAGCCTCATTGTCCTTCCTGGCGCCCGGCAAGCAGGTGCCTGCTCACCGTGGCCCGTTCCGGGGCATTCTGCGCGGTTATCTGGTGCTGGCGATGCCCAAACGCGCCGACGGTCTGCCCGCCGCCGTGTTGAAAGTCGACGGGCAAGAATACCGGCTCAATGAGGGGGAATTTATGCTGTGGGACGATACCTTCGAACATGAGGTGTGGAACGACAGCGACCAGGTGCGCACCGTGCTGCTGCTGGATATCCGCCGCCGCGATTTACCCACCGGGCTGCGGATGTTATCCAACGGCATTATTGCACTGGTACGGCTGAACGTGCGCTGGATCCAGCGCCAGTTCTAGGCACCGCCCAGATAGGCTTTCCTCACCTCCTGATCGTTCAACAGCTCCGCACCGCTGCCGGTCAGGCGGATTTGGCCGTTGACCATCACATAGCCGCGATCGGACAGTTTGAGCGCGTGGTTGGCATTCTGCTCCACCAGAAACAACGTCATGCCGCCACGGGTCAGCTCCCGTAAAATGCTGAAAATCTGTTTGACGATGATCGGCGCCAGCCCCAGGCTCGGCTCGTCCAGCAACAGCAGCTTGGGCCGGCTCATCAGCGCCCGGGCAATTGCCAGCATCTGCTGTTCACCGCCGGACATGGTCATCGCACGCTGGTTACGCCGCTCCTTCAGGCGTGGGAACAGCTCAAACATGCGCAATAAATCCTCATCCACGTAGCGATTGCCGATGGTAATGGTGCCCATCAGCAGGTTTTCCTCCACGCTCATGTCCGGGAAAATGCGCCGCCCTTCTGGTGCCTGGGCGATGCCGCTGCTGGCAACATAATGGGTGGAACGCTGGCTGATGTCCTCGCCGCGAAACAGGATCTGTCCACCGCTGATGCGCGGCTGGCCGAAAATCGACATCAGCAGCGTCGACTTGCCCGCCCCGTTGGCACCAATCAGCGCCACCGTCTCCCCTTCATTTACCTGTAGCGAAACCTGCTGCAACGCCTGGATCGGGCCGTAAAACACGTCTACGTTGCGAAACTCCAACATCACATTGCTCATCCCGCCAGCTCCTCTTCATCCGCGCCAAGGTAAGCGGCGATCACCGTATCGTTATGCTGAATTTCTTTCGGTGTGCCTTCGGCGATCACATCGCCGTGATCGAGCACAATCACCCGATCGGAGATCTCCATCACCATGCCCATATCGTGTTCAATCAACAACACCGTGATGCCGTGATGCTGACGCAGAAAACGGATAATGCGGCTCAGCGTCGCCGTCTCCACCGGGTTCAGCCCAGCGGCGGGTTCATCGAGGCAGATCATTTCCGGCGTGGTGCACATCGCCCGGGCGATCTCCAGCCGTCGCTGCTGGCCGTAGGACATCTCCCCCGCCAACCGGTTGGCGCAATCCACCAGTTCCACCACTTCCAGCCAGTAAAAGGCGCGATCCAGTGCCTGGCTTTCCGCCCGGCGGTAGGCCGGGGTATTGAGCACGCCGGCGATCAGGTTGCGGTTGCTCAGCATGTGCTGCGCCACCAGCAGGTTCTCCACCACCGACATTTCGCGGAACAAGCGGATGTTCTGGAAGGTGCGCGCCAGTCCGGCGCGGTTGACCAGGTGGGTGCCGCCAAACATTTTGTAGTAAACACGCGAGCCCAGCCGTTTCGGGTTAACCCAGTCAGCGGCGTGGAATTTCTGCCCCAGCACCTGGATCACGTCGGTCGGTCGCTTGTGGGTATTGAGCAGGATCGCGCCGCCGGTAGCACGATAAAAACCGGTCAAGCAGTTGAATACCGTGGTTTTACCGGCCCCGTTGGGGCCGATCAGCGCGGTGATGGAACCGCGCTCCACCGCCAGATTGACGTCGTTCAGCGCCTTGATGCCGCCAAAATGCATCATCAGATGCTCAACCTGCAGGATAGCGTCGCTCATGGCTCCACCCCCTTGCGCGTTGCAAAGCTGGTTCGGCTGATGCGCACCAGGCCGCGCGGCCGCCAGATCATCATCGCCACCATCAGCACGCCGAACAACAGCACGCGGTACTCGGCAAAGCTGCGCAACAGCTCAGGGGCCACCGTGAGCACGAACGCCGCCAGCACCACGCCGATGGTCGAGCCCATGCCGCCCAGTACTACGATCGCCAGGATCAGCGCCGACTCAAAGAAGGTGAATGAGGTAGGATTAACAAAGCCCTGATAAGTGGCGAAAAATACCCCGGCCAGCCCGGCGGTGGACGCACCCATCATAAAGGCCGATAGCTTCACCAGAACGTGGTTCAGCCCGAGTGAGCGACAGGCGATTTCATCCTCGCGCAGTGCCTCCCAGGCGCGGCCGATTGGCATGCGCGTCAGCCGGTGCTTGATGTACAGCACCAACAGCACCACCAGAAACAGCACCGCATAGATAAAGATAAACTTCAGGTTGGGGTTGTAGGCGATACCGAGAAACTCGTGGATCGGCACCCCACCGTCCTTGGCCCGTCGGCCAAACTCCAGACCAAAAATTGTCGGCGCAGGCACCGAGACCCCGTTGGGACCGCCGGTCAGTGACATCCAGTTGTTCAGCACCAGGCGGATAATCTCGCCGAACCCCAGCGTGACGATCGCCAGATAGTCGCCGTGCATGCGTAACACCGGGAACCCCAGCAGCGCACCGGCCAGCGCCGCCATCAACGCCCCCAGCGGCAGCATCGCCCAGAACCCCAGCCCGAGATACTGGTAACCCAGCGCCAGGCCATAAGCGCCAATGGCGTAGAACGCCACGTAACCCAGATCAAGCAGCCCGGCCAGCCCGACAACAATGTTCAGCCCCAGCCCAAGCAACACGTAAATCAGCCCCAGTATCGCCACCGTCAGCAGATATTTGGTGGCAACAAACGGGAACAGCAGCGCGATCACCGCCATTAACGGAATGATCCAACGCAGGCTGGTTTTGGCCCCTATCGGCCGGACATACACCCCGTCATTGCCGCCGTCAAAGCGCGTCAACAGTTTGCGCCCCGGCGCGGTTTGCAGGAACAGGCTCAGCAACAACCGTCCGGCCATCACCGCGGCGATAATCCACGCCAGGCGGCGCGGTTCAAAGTTAAAACTGTATCCGTTGAGGACGATACCGACGATCGGCCCGAACACGATCAGGGCGATCAGCCCGGCCAGCACCGCATCCAGCAGGCTGCGTTTAACGTTCAGCCCTGGGTGAGCTACAGATTGCGACATAGTTTTCCCCTCAAACCTTAGCGACCATTGGCCGACCGAGCAGGCCCTGAGGGCGGAAAATCAGGATCACCACCAGCAAACCGAAGGAGAATACGTCTTTGTAGTCCGAGTTCACCATGCCGGCAAACTGCGCCTCCGCCACGCCCAGCAGCAGGCCACCGAGCATCGCGCCGGGTAGCGAACCAATGCCCCCCAGCACCGCAGCGGTAAAGGCCTTGATGCCGATGATAAAGCCGACGTAGAAATCAAAGGTGCCGTAGTTCATGGTGATCAACACCCCCGCCAGCCCGGCCATGGCGGCACCAATCACGAACACCAGGGAGATCACCCGGTCGGTGTTGATGCCCAGAATGGACGCCATCTTGCGGTCCTGCTGGGTGGCGCGGCAGATGCGCCCCAGACGGGTGCGCTGAATGATGTAAGTGAGGATGGCCATGCCCAGCAGTGAGGCGACCAGGATAAACACCTTGGTGTAGGTGATTTGGATCACCCCGCCGTCAAAGTTGAGGCGGAACACGCCGTCCAGCAACGTCGGGATCCCTTGCTGGCGCGGCCCCTGGCTGATTTGCGCGTAGTTTTGCAAAATAAGCGACATGCCGATGGCGGAGATCAGCGGTGCCAGACGCGTGGAGTTACGCAAGGGTTTATAGGCGATACGTTCGATCACCCAGCCATACACGCCAGTGACCACGATGGTGAACACCAGCGTGCCGAGGATCAGCAGCGGGAAGGATTGCAGGCCGAAGAACGACAGCAGCGCCAACCCGATAGCGCACAGGTAGGCGGAGATCATGTACACCTCGCCGTGGGCGAAGTTAATCATGCCGATAATGCCGTAAACCATGGTGTAGCCGATGGCGATCAGGCCGTAAACCGCGCCGAGCGTCAGGCCGTTGATCATCTGTTGCAGAAAGAAAACATCCATAATGAGCAGTCTCGCCTGGTGGGACCGCAAGCTAGTGCAGACGCGGCCCAAGGGAAGTATCGGCGCGGACCCGCCGAACACGCGGATCCGCTTATGGGTTAATCCTCAATGGATTTCAAGTTGCAGCCAGCTTGAAAGATGCCGAGGATGGATTAGAGTTGGTGATATTTGCCTTTATCGTCCCATTGATAGACCACGTAATCCGATACCTTCAGGTCGCCTTTCTTGTCCCAGGCCTTTTTGCCCATCACGGTATCCACATCATGCGATTTCAGCCATTCGCTGGCCTTGGCGCTGTCTTTGCCGCCGGTAGCGCTGAAGGCTGCGGCGATCGCCTGAATCGAAGCGTAGGAGTAGAGGGTGTAACCTTCCGGCTCAAAACCGCTGGCGCGGAACTTGGCGATCACCGCCTTGCCTTCCGGAATTTGGCGTGGATCGTTGCCGAAGGTCATCAGCACGCCGTTGGTGTACTGCGGCCCACCGGCAGCGGTCACCAGCTCTTCGGTTACGATGCAGTCACCGGAGAAGAACTTGGCGGTCACACCTTGCTCACGCATCTGGCGCACCAATGGCCCGGCCTCTGGATGGCAGCCACCGAAATAGACCACGTCAGGTTTGACCGAGGCGATCTTGGTCACCAGCGCGTTAAAGTCTTTTTCACCGCGTGACAGCCCTTCATACAGCACTTCCTTCACGCCACGCTTGTTCATTTCCGCCCTGGCGGCATCTGCCAGCCCCTGCCCGTAGGTGTCTTTGTCGTGGATCACCGCGATGCGTTTGGCTTTCAGGGTATTGAGCATGTAGTTGGTGGCGATCACCCCTTGCTGGTCATCGCGGCCGCACATGCGGAACATGTTGGTCATGCCGCGTTCGGTAATTTGCGGGTTGGTGGATCCGGGAGTGATGGCGATAATCCCGGCTTCGTCATACACCTCGGAGGCCGGCATGGTGGAGGAGGAGCAGAAGTGCCCGACCACCGCCGAGACCTTGTCCTGATCCACTAACCGGTTGGCGACCGAGACCGCCTGTTTGGGTTCGCAGGCGTCATCCCCCTGCACCAGTTTGATTTTTTCCCCTTTAATCCCCCCGGCGGCGTTGATATCCGCTGCCGCCTGCGAGGCACCACGCCAGTACTGATCGCCATAGGTCGCATTCGGCCCGGAGAACGGCCCGGCGACGCCGATAACGATATCGGCCTGAGCATAAAAAGCTGAACCTAAACAACCGATAAGCAGAGCAGCGAGCGGACTTTTAATTAATTTCGATGACATTGTTGTATTCCTCAGCACTGTTTTTAGACCCTAAATAATTGGAGCTGTATCAAGGCGGCAAGAACATCCATCCGCAGGATGCTTACTCAAGTAAGTGACTGGGGTGGGTGTTCGCAACCAACACCGATACGGCTTCAAGTATGACGGGTATAGCGAAACGCCCAAGGGCGTGGACCAGTCACTTTATGTGTAGACGGGGAAAATAATTTGCGCGAGAGCGCAGTCGCATTACCCGAATTTAGCTAAGCAAAAATCCAGCCATTGTGACGGCCAATACATATTTTCTGTTCATTCATCCTACATATCAGAGGCAAAACGAGGGGGTTCACTGCCGTCAGGAGGCGCTGTGGGGGGATCACGCGTCAAATTCGTCGCAAAATTTTTCTGCTGCTTCAACCGTTGCTCCCTGGCAGTCTCCCCCCTTCGCACCAGAAACGTGCAATGGCAGGTGCAACCCTGAAGCCGGGGTTTTTGTGGTGATAAACAACAGGGATAAGCAGGATGAGTGCTGAAAAACAATGCAACATGCTCATTCCATCAGCAAACGCACTTTTCTCACAGTTTAGTGCTTTGACAAACCCGCACCACCCCGCTATTATTCGCCCCGTTCACACGATTCCTCTGTAGTTCAGTCGGTAGAACGGCGGACTGTTAATCCGTATGTCACTGGTTCGAGTCCAGTCAGAGGAGCCATATTAGAAAAGCCCGCTCAGGGAAACCTGAGCGGGCTTTTTGCTTTTGGGTTTTTTGGGTGGTTAGGAGACAAAGGTGGACATGTCAGCGTTCCAATCTGTGACGGTTGCCAAGTGACAACAATGGCATTACTGGTAATATTTAAGCTATCAATGAGGGACAGCACAGTTCTAAATTATGATTTTAGTCAGGACTGTTTGAAAAGGTAGGGAAGCTTAAAATATATGAGTAGACGTCTAAACAGAGATTATCGTACTAAAATAAGAAATATTCCCCGCCGCTTAAAAGCGCTTAACCGTTGGGCGGAAACCTTCCATGATCCAATCCGCGCAGATTTTCCAGAAGACCAGCGCTACTGGAACTACAAAATTCCTGTAGATGTCAATCTTGTTGAAGGAAAACACAGTGTCCAGAAAACCAAGGCAGCCTGTGCGCAAGCGTTAATTGACGCATGTTCTAATTTAATACTTGCAACAGCCGATTCGGGTTACAGCCCACGAATTACTTCTGTTATCTGCCTCCCGGATATGTTTACCAGCGAAGTCTGTCTTTACCATTCTGAAGAGTATTATCAGGGGTTCATATGCGAAAGCACTTCTGAAAATGGAGCTTCATCGGTCATTAAGGGGCGTAGCCTTGCTGAAGAATGGGGATTAACTCTGCCAGAGAATGTACAGGAGCTGGGGATCTCGCTTGCATACTATGGTGGTGACGATCCAGATGAATGGTTTACAGGCGAACGTTGGTACTATGGCCAAGTGTTATAGAAGAGCGGTATCTGGAAGACTGACGTGCAGTTCATCGGCTTTTCGTTCGGTTTAATAGACGGTGCTATTCCTTTTTTATAAAAATATGCTGATGTTTTGATGTCCTCCACTGCACCGTCTCGCCCTCCAAGTGGAACG
>NZ_MCGS01000018.1:0-75640 GCF_002607755.1 Serratia sp. BW106 | reverse complement strand
CGGAACGCATACTTACATCGAGGTGTCTTGAGTAATGGAGAGTAGACCACAAGCTCGTAGCACCGTAGGCACGATGTATTGGTACTTGTTAGGCTTTTTATTGCTAAAGAGGCCATACCTTTCTAGTTTTTAAAAAACTATCATCAACAGTGTAACTATAAAAGTATTCATTTAGGCCCAAAAAAGCATCTATATCATGTTGATAGCAAGCGATAAGAGAGAGCTCAGATAAAACCGTTGCAAGCCAGCGAGCGATAGCTAAAGAATGATACCTTCCCCACTTTTGCACAATGACATTTTGGCCAGTCCGTATAGAGGCCGACTTAACGTCTTGCATAGTATCCCCGCTCTCGTTTGTATGTATTACCATCGTAAACGATGAAATCATAGTATCGATTAACTCAGCGCTACCTTCAACACGCCTTTGAGCGGCCTTACCGTAATAATGCTTTTCTAGTATGCATCCAGCTACCTCGCCCCACCATTTATTAATAGGTTCATCACCGGTTAAATTGGGGTTGTCTAATGAAGAAAAATTTGCGTACCGACCTCGTCGGGCATCAGCAAATGAATCTAAACATTCAAGTATCTTTTGGGGAATTTCTTGTGTAGGACGTGAATATCTCAGCGACAGTTGCATTTTTTCGGAAATATTTTCAACCTCGTTGGTCAAATCAATTAATTTGTGACCAAATTTTCTCACAACTTGCTCGTTAGGCATTCTTCCTCGATTCTCAATAGCATAATGCGTAACCAGTATTAACTTTGAAAGCCTTTCTAACCCAACTGAAAGTCCAAAGAACGCAGTGTAATATTCGCCCAGCTTATCTGCGTAATTGGCCCTACCTATAGCCGTTGCGCCTGATCCAATGAGATGCCTGACTAATGATGCTTCTCGACCCAGAGCACGCCATTCAGGTACTTCCCATTGGTTTCTACTCACTTTTTTATTTTCCTTTTATCATGAATTGAGGATTAATTGAGCCTAACGCAAAGCGCTCGGGCGACGAGCAGTGCAGCGGGTTGCTGTCCCAGCGGCTGCAAGTGATGTGCTTTGACCTGCTCCCATAAATTAACATATTGCAATGTAAGCAACGTCCGCTTCTGGCACGGAGCGGACATCTACAATAGCTAAGGTCAGCTATGAGCAATTTGCGAACGTTAACGTTTAAAGCAGCGAGCGGCAAAGCAGTCCAATTGACTTGTTTTGTTATGTGCCGAACTCATTGTGCGCTCTGAGTATCCGGTGTGCCCGTCTAATTGTTCGCTAACTATTGTAACCCATTAAGATATATAGAATTGATAAATAGCCTAATTTAGGGGCCTTGGCTGCGTGGCACTGTAGGCCCAAGGCCATTTGCGGGCGATATCAATAGCTTCTTTGATACAGATTACAATGAAAGGCCCTATGCATAGACGACAAGACGCTCTCCCAGGCTAACAAGCAAAATGATCATCGGGAGTTAAATGCCGACCGAGAAACATATTTCCCCCAGCTCCGCAACAGTATCGTATAGAGGGGTACCAATGAGCCCAGCGGGTCTTGAACAATCACAGAATCCTCGATGTATACAGGCTAGCTGACATCATGAAAGCGATAAATCCGCCCATTCTCGTTCACCTCTGCCACCTTTCTCAAAGCCTCCGTTGGTGACAAACCGAACTTTCGGGTTAACACAACGAACAGATGATAGAACTCGGATTTCAAATCCGCGGCGAAGATCCCCGGATCATCAGATCCAAGACAAATAGACATAGGAACATCACCTTCAATCGCCTCACCCGGCAAGCCCATCCAACGAAAAATATGATGCTCGCTGACATCTCGATACTGACTGATACGGGTATTGCTGGTCGGAGGGCATTCTATCGCAATGTTTCGGTCTGCCATTTTTGCCATTACAGCTTGTTGTAATGCAACAACCGCTTCATCCGGCAAATATTCCAGGGCAACTTCAACATATTCAGAACGCTGCTTTCTCACATTGTCAGATGTAAGCCATTGCTTATACAACTTCAGCGGCCTTTTCATGCCCGCCGTTTTCGCCAACTCTCTGGCGCGCTCGTACTCTTCCAACCAGAGGGATTTGGGTTTTAATGACCCATTTAGCTCACCCAGCAGGCCTTCCGATTCCGCCAACACCCCCCGCATTTCAAATACCTGATCCAGGGTGGTAATCGAGACTTCTTCTTCCAGCGAAAACACCTTATGGGCCAAACGAACAGCTTCAATCGCTGCATCACTGGCGTAACGCAGCAGTTCCGAATGACTTCGAAGTTCCCGCCAGATAAACACCAAATCGAGCAATCGCGTCTCTTTGGTCATGGACAAAGACAATGGCAAAGAGCGTTTCCAGATGTCAGGTGTGATGCCAATCGCCGTGCAGTGACCAAGACGGTCGCCATTACGCAATGGCAAAAATCTCAAGGCATCATCAATGGATCGAATACCACTGATCAGATGCGGAAAGTCCTCGCCAACATGATAGGTAAAATGAGCAATACCTGATTTGGCTAGCACCCGGAACAAGGGGCCAAACAACTCCGGTGGCGCGTGCATCTCATTAGCTGCGGCATCCACTCCTCGAATCCAGCCTGTCAGGCGCGGTTCATACTTCAGCATGTCCATCAGAATAGCTGCCTGATTCTTCAGGTCCTTGAATAGTAATGCGTAAGGATAGACCTCACCATTTTTTGGCTTTCTTTTGATAAAGTGCGGCACTAGCGCCAGCTCTGCACACTTGCCATGAGGTTCAACCAGTTCGAGATTATCTAGCACTTGCGACATAGTCAGCGGCTTATCATGCACCCATTCCAGAGACATATGAGCACTCAGGTATTCCCAATACCCTCTTAACATACTGAAGAGCAGTTTTTGCATTTTGCTGGGGTCGCTCTTCGGAGCAAAACGTCCTTCCAGATAACGCACCTGAGAATACACACCAGCACCATGGGCATGTTTAAAACGAGACAAATAAGATTTCTCGGTTTCCTCCCTCAGCTCTGTCATGGTGTAATTCTGGAACTGATCAAAACCGAAAAAATCGTCTCGCTGAACCAGTAAGGTCAGGTACTGATTTTGAATCAGAAGGTAAATCCAAAGCAGTCGTTCCAATCCTTCGGGCGCACCATTCCGCCATTTTTCGAACAAGCCGATTAGCCAGCAAAATTCAGATTCCTGACTGTATTTGTCGTCAGTTGGCCAAACCGTCGCAAACCCATACTCCTGGTCATGATGGAGAATTGTGCTATCCGCCAACTGCTGCGGGTTCTGCATTGATACGATCCACTCTGGCAGCTCCACGCCCTGAGCGACCCGACAAAGAATTTCGCGAATATTGCTGGCGATCTGCAAACGGTCCTTGAAGATTTCAGGCGTTAGAGAGGGGTCAATCTGAGCGCAAAGTTGTTTCATCTCTTGAGATGCCCAGCCCTTCTCGAAATCTCTGACGCTCACTTCTGGGTGCTTGAGTGCATCCAGCCAACACTCTTCCGCACTGGTACTGCCATTCAGATGTTGGTGAGTTTCGTGTAAGTGTTCACGGGTAATGTAGTCCTCAACCGTCGGGTGATATGGATATAAAGGCCAGCGAAAGCTATATTCCTGACTGGCAGGCCAAGAGTTAAATACCTGATGACACGCCATAATTGGCAGGCACGACACTCGGCTCATCAGCGTTTGCCATTCCGAGAACAAAGGTAGGTCGATTTTGGGGCCACCTTTCTCGTTTTTAATAAACTTTTCAGCTATCTGGCGTAAGGTTGCTACTGGGCCGAGTTTCATATTCCGCTGTTTGATTTGTTGCACTAAAGATGACCAAGCCGATTTGGCGACATGATCAGGCAAACTACGCCCCCGTTCGTATTGAGCAAGGAACACAGATGACTCCACCCGCTCATCAAGTGATACCTCATCCAAAGAGACGGTACTCAGCCTATGCAACAGTACTGTTGAGTTAAGAAGAAACCTTTCCATACCCAATCCTTATACGAAGACCATTATTATTTTTCTACGCCGTCACTTAATGAAGGCAACTTGGTTTTCCTAGCTGGCGTAGCCTTATTGTATGATGCTCCGACGATTGTGGAGGAATTCAGCGATGTTATAGTGTTTTGAAACGTCTGTTGTTTAATGCTTCTTTTTCGATTATCATTTTCAGATAAATACTTCCATTCTTCTTCAGAAAGTAATTTGTCGCCAACAATTTCACCAATCAGTTCAAGGAAATTTGCTTCCTTGCTCAGTGCTTTGGCTGAACAATTAATCCCTCCTACAGGAAAAATGAACGGATGTAGAATTGGACAGCTAATTAATAAGAAAAACAATGGATGGGTATCTTTCCATGTTTTCTTATCCGCTTTCAATTCTTCATTCATTACATTTATCTTTTTCTCAAACTCATCAACCGAAGTAACTGGATTTAGTCTTAACCCTTCACCGATATATTCTCTATCACTAACAGAATGATAAAAGCTCTCTTCAACCAATACCGCATGAAGAAAAGCCAAAACATTAAAACGCATAATTTTCGCAGCATTTGATTGACTGGCCATTAGTCCATTCTCTGCATTATTATAGAGCCTGGTTTTATGCTGATCAGCCACATTATTAAGGTTAAAATAGAACCGAGTCCATACTTTACCAATCAAAAGTGCCGACGGACGAATTTCATTCTCAATTTCGTTTACTTTATCAAGCCATTGCTCAACTTTAGTAATGGCATCAGAAAATTCCGTTGTATCATCCTGCTGACTGTCATCAGTTACGCCATCATCCTTGGGATCAAGGTCAACATCCAAAACAGCAGCATCGTTATCCGCACTTTTACTTGAGCCTTTCATTTCTGCACGAGCAGCGGCCTCGCTCCATGGGGGAACAATACATGTTGTCTGAGCTATAACTTTATTAAAAGCATTAGTAATGGCAGGCCTTTCACGACGGCATGTAGAGATATCTGCAATAGCACCAATCAGATTAAAAACACTACTGAAATCCATAAGGTTATTTGAAGCTACCGTACTCAAGGAAGCCGCCATTGCGGCTTTTGCCAAGCCATTCTCAGTATCAATGTTAAATTTTTTGTAACCCTCGGGCATGTTTTGGCGTGATTTACGATTTAACTGCACCATGCCAAGAAAAACGCCAACCTTTTCATCATTAGGGTTGTTTGCAACCACCGCACAACATCGATTAGCCCAATGTGAGGCGCTTTCAATTCTGCCAACAGACATATAAGCTAAATATTCACTAACAAGCTGTTCGAATTTTTCTTTATCATTTTCAGCCTGTGCTAACTCGGTCACAAATTGGTTGAATATGCTGACAGAACCACAACCAACCAAAAGCATCTGTAGGAACTTTGACAGGCTGCCTTGACAGTTTTCACTTACCTGAGACGCTAAATAAATAGAGCAATTTCTTAATGCTTCACTTTCAGACTGAGGCCGAAAATAAAATCCGGTATTAAAATCACGATCCTGCTTTACATAGGTAAATATATCCTTACAGAGCGAATCCATACCAAACCGATGTTGTTCATAATTTAACCCAGCGCGATAAATGCTGCTTAGCATCGAACCATATAAGGCATTTCTAAGTAAATTCGGAACTGATAACTCATCAGGTCTTTCATTGCTGCCTTGTTTACCATCATGTTTTACCGATGTAGCATGATATTTTTTGGTATAGAAATCCTGAAGCACCTGCATCAACAACCGCACTGGCTGCTTCAGCAGTTCATTCACATACATGTCTGCATCAGAGCCCTCTCTCAAATTAAGGCCTTCCCTAACAGCATCGCCAATCGCTTGCCGGACATCTATGGCATCAATATCCTGCATGTCAAGCTCGGTTTTCACCTTGATCTTCTCTTTACCGACTTTTCCCTTTTCGCCGACCAGTTGCAACATGGTTTTCAGTTGAATACGCTTTTGTACCGGAAAAAGTTTTAATAAATATTGCTGTTCAAGGTGTTCAACCATATAGCCCCGCTCTGCTAAGCGGGCGCTCTCTTTTTCCTGATCGAGCAAAGTTTTGCTGTAATTTTCGTATTGCTTACCGCGAATCAATTGCGAATATAGGCGCAAGTCACCTGTCGCCACCACCAACAATTTCTGGCTATTAAAGAATTTACGAATAGATTCAAGTACATCCCACCCAGCTTCAAACTGAGTATCAATATCATCAAACGAGATCAAAATGGCCTTGCAGCCGAGAATTTCACACGCACGTTCAACCAGCTTCTCAAAGATTTCTGACAAATCCTGGCCACCAATGGAGTAATCAAGCTGGGCATCCAGCTTCAAAGCATCACTGAAATATTCCGGCTTATATTCCTTGTCTGTGAGCAGATGTAAACCACGCTGGAGCTGCGCAAGGTGATTCTGCCATTGTTCTTTTTGTGTTTTATGGTCATTTGACGACCAGCATCCTTTTAACTTGTCGGACACCATTTTATTCAGACGGGCAGTCACAGTGACCAAAATGGGTTCATGACGCGGCAACTTGGTAGGGTCGATGGTCGGCAAACACTTGATGCTGACTTTGACATCACCTTTGTCACTGTTCAGAGATTTGACCACGCTATTGATAAAAGTGGTTTTACCCGCACCGCGAGTACCATCCACAAAAAATACATTACGGCCGGACTCATCAATAAACCGTGTTAGCCCAGCAGACTTATCTGTGTCAGTAGGGGTAACCGAGTTTCGGATACTCTCGACTAACTGATCACGCAGAGATTTCTGAATGAGATCATCTTCTTTGGTACTGCCCGGAAGATTGGGCGCAAACAAGTTGATGATGATTTTTCCCTCGGTCGTTTCAGTCTGTACGCTGTCTGTCATGTCCATATCGATCCATTTATTTTGATTTTTTGCCAGCCTGAGCATCAGAACTGATGCTTTAAATTTCCACTGCATTGATTTATGCAATGCTCAATGCCCTTAGCTTCAATCAGTTCGTTGGGGGGCGCTTCGCCACGATCCATCCTACAAAACTACCTGGAGCGCTGGTAAAACTGACCACCTCATTCACTGCCCCCATCCTCGCGACTGAACGGTTTGTTTTGTCGAGCAGACATTACTACGCGGAGTGTGGGGCCGAGGGTAACGCATAACATGCTCATATTGTGTCGGCACACCTTCACTAGTTCTAACAGATAATATACTAGCGTTAAATTATTGATAAATATTAACTACAATCAATTACTACTCCTGTTACCAAAAACGTGCTGGTATATTATTACTTTTTTCTAGCCATTTATTTTTAGGTTAGTCTACGCTAAGTGCCTAAATTATCGCGCTTTACCTTCTTCAGCAACAAATAAGAGTTGCCTGTTTATTTGCTCAAAGCGAGCCTGTTTTATGGCGAAACTAAACAACTCTTAGTATTCATCCACATGAACAACCAATGTCCGCTCCTGGCACAAAGCCGACTGCCAGAAATGCCCCCAGAATAGCAAAGTCCCCCAGTAACTTAGTACTGCTTCCCCCTAAATCAGCAACTTCACCCGATCATAAATCAGTCGATCCTCGAGCCGCGCGGAGCGGGCATGCTGGCGCAGGGTGCGGATCAGGTTATCAATCAACGCATGGGCCGCGGTGCTAAGGATGCTGTTGCGCCGGGTGACAATATTCAGCCGCGCCAGGTCACAGCCTTCCTGTAGCGCCAGCGGCTGCAGGCGTCCGGCAAACTGCGGTAGCCCGAGCAACGGTGCCGGGCACCAGGTGCACATGTCTGCCGATTCCACCATCGCCTGTAGCATACCGAGGGAATGCGCATGAATAATGCGGTTCGGATCGAGTTGAGCGCCGTGTCGGCTGAACAGTTGATGGATTAATTCGTCATAATTGTCTGGGGTGTAATTCAGCACCCAGTCCTGCTCAAGCAACTGGTGGATGGAGGTGCTTTGGCCCAACGGATGCCCGTGGCGCACCATTACCGCCGTTTCATAATCCAGCAACGGCTCGCAATGAAACTCCTGTGGTGCCATCGAGGCCGGAAGCGGCGTGATGGCAAAATCCATCGTGCCCTCTCGCAGTTGGGATTGTGCGTTGGCCATCAGGCTTTCAAACAGCTCCAGTTTCACGCTGGGCATCTTTTTGCGAAAGGCCACCACGGCCGCCGGTAACACCGTCAGCATCAGCCATGGCGTGATAGCCACCTTCACCTGCTCTTGCGCCAACCCGCGCAGGCCCGCCATTTCGTTGCTGGCCTGTTCCAGTTGGTTCAGCACCAGCCGGGCGTGTGCCAGCAGCGTTTTTCCGTAAGGCGTAAAGCCCAGTCCAACCGGTGTGCGGATCAGCAATGGCAGTTCCTGCTGCTGTTCCAGCTCGCGCAGGGCCCGCGTGACCGCCGCCTGTGAAAGCCCCAGCTGTCGTGCGGCGGCGCGGATGCTGCCACCGTCGGCACTGGCGACCAAAGCCTGTAACTGATGTAGTTTCATCATGCCCCCTGACAATCAAAGGTTGTCAGCATAACCGAACGACGGCTCCCCGGGCAAAAGGTTGTTTGTTAGTCTCCGAAGTACCTTGTTCCCGGTTATTGATTGCATCGGGAACCGAATACTCCCGTTGGAAACCCTGATGACCCATTCGCTGGTTTTACCTGAAATAGCCGCTGTTCAGCACGAAATGGTCGCCATTCGTCGCCATATTCATGCTCATCCCGAATTGGGATTTAACGAATTCGCCACCAGCGATTTGGTGGCAAAACTGCTGTCCGAATGGGGTTATCAGGTCACGCGCCATATAGGACAAACCGGGGTTGTCGCCACGCTGCAACGCGGTGTGGGGAAATCGCTTGGCTTGCGCGCCGATATGGACGCGCTGCCTATTGAAGAAACCAGCGAATTGCCCTATGCCAGCACCCATAGCGGCGTGATGCACGCCTGCGGTCATGATGGCCACACCACCATGCTGCTGGCGGCGGCGTGTTATCTGGCGCAGCGGTCTGACTTTACCGGTACTTTGCACCTGATTTTTCAGCCAGCGGAAGAAGGCGGCGGCGGTGCCCGAGTGATGATGGAAGACGGGTTGTTCGAGCGCTTTCCCTGCGATGCGGTGTTCGCCATGCACAACGTGCCCGGCTTCCCGGTCGGCCAGTTGGGCTTTGCCAGCGGCCCCTTCATGTGCTCGGCTGATACCGTCAACATCACCCTGCATGGCCACGGCGGCCACGGCGCGGTGCCGCAGCATACCGTTGATCCGGTGGTGGTCTGTGCCGCCATCGTGATGAGCCTGCAGACCATCGTATCCAGAAATATCGATCCGCAGGAAACGGCGATTGTGACCGTGGGCGCGATCCAGGCCGGTCTTGCAAGCAATGTCATCCCCTCTACCGCCACCATGTCGCTGAGCGTGCGCGCGCTGAATGCCGATGTCCGTCAACGGCTGGAAGACCGCATTACGGCACTGGTGGGAGCGCAGGCCGTCAGCTTTGGTGCCCGGGCAGAGATTGATTACCAACAGGGTTATCCGGTGCTGGTTAACCACGCGGCAGAAACTGAGTTGGCACGTTCGGTCGCGCTGGAATGGGCCGGTGAAAGCCGGGTTATCGCCAACCTGCGCCCGATTACCGCCAGTGAAGACTTCGCTTTTATGCTGGAGAAATGCCCCGGCAGTTATATCTCGATTGGTAACGGGGAAAGCACGCCCGGGAATTCGCTGCATAACGCCGGTTACGATTTTAACGACGAGTGTTTGCCGATTGGCGCCACTTATTGGGTCAAGCTGGTTGAACGCTTCCTGGCTTAATGCATTAATTAATCCACTCCGCTGAGGAAATGACATGAAAAAAACGATGGGTTTGGTTTTATTGTTGCCGTTAACGTTAAGTTTTTCGGCCCTTGGCGGTGAGTTTAGCGGCAAGGTGATTAAGCTGGGCATCGATCCCACCTTCCCGCCGCTGGAATACAAAACGGCGCAAGGAGCCCTGACCGGGTTCGGTGTGGATATCGCTCAGGCGCTGTGCGATGAAATGCAGGCCAAATGCGTGTGGGTCGAAAGCAGTTGGGATGGGATGATCCCGGGGTTGCAGGCAAAAAAGTTTGACGCTATCGCCTCCTCAATGACAATTACGCCGCAGCGCGAAAAGCAGATCTCCTTCTCGAGCAAGGTGTCTAACGCCCCGGCACGCCTGGTGGCACGCAAAGGCAGCGATCTGCAGCCCACGGCGGCTGCGTTAAAAGGCAAATCGATTGGCGTGCAGCAAGGCTCCAGCCAGGAAGCTTATGCGAACGCACTGTGGCGACCGGCCGGTGTCAACGTCGTTGCCTACCAGAGCCAACAGGAAGTGAATGAGGATCTGGCCAACGGCCGGTTGGACGCTTCGCTGCTGGCCAGCGTCAGCGCCAGTGAATTCTTCAAAACGCCCGGCGGCAAGGACTTCGCCTTTACCGGTGCGGAACTGAACGACAGCAAATATTTTGGCATTGGCGATGGTATTGGCGTGCGTAAAGAGGACAGTGCATTACTTGATGCCTTCAACGCGGCGCTGAAAGCCATTATCGCCAACGGCACCTACAAGAAGGTGAACGATAAATACTTCGATTTTGATATGTACGGTAAAGGGGAATAACTGAGGGACTGATTAAAAGGGCCAGGCGAGTGCCTGGCCCAATAAAAACGGTTACTTCACTTCGCCCATAGCCTTCAGCTTTTTGGACAGTTCGCGACGTTCTTTAGACAGATCGGCATTTTTGATGATGTAGTCATCAACGCGATCTTCATAGTCGCTGCGCATGTTGGCAATGATGCCCTGAACATCTTCAATGCTCATGCCCGGCTTGATGTACTCACTCAGGTTATCGAGCAACAGCACACGCTTCTGGTTGTCGCGGACTTTCTTCTCGTTGTCGACAATTTCACGCTGCAGCTTATTTTTACGTCGGAACATACGCACAAACTCCAGAACGTCCTGGAAACTCGGCTTATTTGCATTATCCATCTTCATACCCTTGCTTTAGTAATACACAGATTCATTTGCTTACGGCCACAATGAGACCAAGATACAGGTTTGTGGCGCTCAGACACAACACTCATCGCCCTATCTTACTCACTTTAGCGCCGCGACAAAAACCCGAAGCGCCTGCTTCATGATCTGGCCCCCTATTCGCGCTCGGCGGCGGTACACACCTTGAGCAAGTCACCCAGTTCTTCCAACTGCTGCGTCAGTTCCATGCTCAGCCAGACATAGCCGTAGATCGGCGCTTCGCCGTGCAGGTTGACGCTGGCCTCCTGCATCAGGGTTTTCAGCTCGGTGGCGATGTCACTCAGCTCCCCTGCCACCACCGCCTGCTGTGCCTGCGGGCCGTTATGCATTGTCTCTGCCAGCGCTTCCAGCGAGCGTAGCGTCAGCAGTTGCGCACTGCGCAGGGTTTTGGCATTCAGCATAATAAAGTGGGTTTCGCGCGAGGCCCAGTAGGCATCGGCCAACAGCTCCAGCGTACACACCAGATTGCGGCTCAGCGTTTGCACCGCTTCAAACACCGCTTTGGGAATATGGGTTTCTTTGCTGCTGGGGACAATCAGGCCACGTAATTTAACCACCTGATTCAGCAAATCTTTCAGCTGTGGCTCCAGGCGCGGCCGTTCGATCATATTCGGTGACAGATAAGCGCCGTAGATCTTGCCCGCGCTTTGCAGGCAATCCGCCATCTGCATGCGCCACAAGATGTAGGCGCGCTGTGGGTAAATGCTGGTGAACAACAGCGCCAGCAGTGAGCCAAAAATCACGTCGCCGCTGCGCCATAGCGCGGTGTGCATATCACCGGCCCCCGCGCCACAGACCACCGCCAGCGTAATACCCACCAACAGCGCCATATAGGGCCGTTTACCGAGTGTCAGGTAGCCGCAGAAAAACATCACCACCCCGCACCACGCCAGCATTAAGGGGAGTGAATAGAGCTCAAGATACAGCGCGATCAGACCCGAGGCGGCACCAAACACCGTGCCGGCGATACGCTGCAACGCCCTTTGCAACACGTTGCCCCAGAACGAGATCGGCCCCATCACCACCACCAGGGTAATCAGCGGCCAGGTGCCTTCCGGCACTTCAAGCAGGCGGATCAGCAGGAAGGTCAGGATAAACGCCAGCCCAATGCGCACACCGTGCACAATGCGGTAATGGCGATAAGTCAGATGTTCAAACGACGATATTTTTCTGTCGAGGCGCACAATGCATCCCGTGATCGATGGCGAGAAAGAACATTAGTTTAGCGGAGGAAGGCAGGCAGAGAAAAGGCGGATAAGGCGTCCCCTATCCGCAGTCAGGCGTTATGCGGCATATTTATCCACCAGCGCGCGTAAAATGGCGGCTGTTTCCACATCCATCACCCCGTCGTACTGCCGTTGACGGAAATGCAGCTGGAAGGCGCGCACCAGTTGACGATAGCCTTCGGCATCGATCGCTGCCGAGGTGTCGTAACCGTATTTAGCAAACAGCGCCAGCAAATCTGGCTGCACCGGTACACCATGGCACTGATACTCATGCTGGTGACGCTGCTGCACGGCTTCGTCATACCAGGCGCCGATACCGGCCAGATACAGCTGATGCCAGGGGAACTGCGGGCCGGGATCGCTCTTGCGGCCCGGGGCAATATCGGAATGCGCTACTACGTTGACCGGCGTGATATCCGGATAGCGCTGCAGGATGTTCTGTGCCAGTTGGCTGACCGCCGCGATCTGCTGCGGATTAAACGGCGGGAAGGTAATGTCTTCGCCATCGCCGCTGGCCAGATTGACGATCTCGATGCCAATCGACGTATCGTTGAGATTATTGCGAGTGCCCCACTGACTGGCACCGGCATGCCAGGCCCGTTCCACTTCATCAACCAGATTAAAAATGCGCACGCCGCTGAAACCGGCCGCCTGATAGCTTTGATCTTGCGGATCCGGCACCAGGTAATGGGCGCTGACCGACTTGCCGGTCAGTGACTGCACGGAATCGGCGAAGTTTTGCGCCGTGTAATGCAGCACCAGAAAGCGCACCCGGTGACCAAAGCTGGCTACCGAGCGGTAGCTGTTGTAATCCATACTGAACATAGTAGATTCCTTGTTAGTTAAACTCGCGTACCACAGTCATTGCAGGATCCTTCCCGCTCAAGCGGTCGCACCATGCAGCGACCCTACAATGCCTTCGTGGACCTTGTCCACCCGTTAATGTTTAGCTAATTGCTAAAGTTAAAGCAAGAAATATTTAGTGATAGCAATATTTACCTTTTTGCTAAAGAGTGCGATCATCCGACAATGGAAACCAAAGAAATAAGACGCAATAATTTGCGCGAGCTGATGGCCAGCTACGCCCGCCAGGGTGTTAACCAGAACGAGTTTGCGGTGCTGGTTGAGTCCTCTTCGCCTACGCTGAGCCAAATCAGCGGTGAAAAGTCCTCCCGTAACCTGGGTGATAATCTCGCCAGACGGATCGAGGCCAAACTGAATCTGCCCAAGGGCTGGTTTGACGTTTTCCATGAAAAAGAGTTGGTACGGCCGTTTGATAACGTGGCGGCAGAGTCGGACTTTCAACCAGCCCGCCTGAAGCCGGTGGTATGGGAAGACACCGAACAGGACAAGGAAGAGTTTGTGGAAATCCCGCTGCTGGATATCAATTTTTCTGCCGGCGACGGCTGTTATGAAATCGTCGATCGTGAAGAGTTTTCGCTGATCTTCCGTCGCTACTATCTGCACAAGATGGGGGTGGCGGTGAATGCCGCGCGCATCATCCGCATTTCCGGCTCCAGCATGGAACCGCGTCTGCAAGACGGCGACGTGGTGGGGATTAATACCGATGACATCCGCATTCGCGAAGGCAAGACCTACGCCATTCGGCACGGTAATCTGCTGCGGGTAAAAGTGTTGATCGAACAGCCCGACGGCGGCGTCACTATTCGCTCCCTTAACCGGGAAGAATACCAGGACGAACACCTGAGTTATCCGCAGCGCAAAGACCAACTGGTGGTGCTGGGCCGCGTTTTCTGGTCGTCGTCGTCCTGGTAATCAGCCGGGCGCCGTGGGTTGGCGCCTTGCTGTTATTTAAAATCGACCACCATCTGCTGCTGGATCGATAATCCCCGGGTGGACTGCACGCAACAGTCGATATAGTCGGTAAAGCGCGGCGGCTTCGGCATGCCCAGCTTAAGGATTTTGTCATTGCTGAAACGCACGTTAAGCATGGCGAAAGATCCATACAGGCGCATCGCCTTCAGCATCAGTCGCTCGTTACAAGGCCCGAAAATATCCTTCAGCTGTTTGCGCATTTTCAACAGCGCTTCGTAACTGACCTGCGCGTAATGATCGCCTAGCGGCGGTTTTTCCAGCGCGGCGGCAATCGCACGGTCAATATCCGCAAAGCTGACGCTGCTCTCTTCACCGGCGGAGATATGATAAACGTCATTCTCCAGCGTTTCGCTGTTCAACAGCATGACCATCGCATCGGCACAGTAGTCGACCGGGATCACGTCGATATTATCCTGCAGCGAACACATAAACTTACGCAGCATCAGCGCCATGCTGAACACCCAGAAAATGCTGCTGGAAGGCTGACAGCCCAGGCGAGTATGCCCCACCACAATCGATGGACGGGCAATCACCAGTGGCAGCTGCGGGCAGTGCTGACGCATCAGCTGTTCGATGGTCGATTTGGAACGGGTATATTCCACCAGATGCTCGGCGGTTTCTTCAAACTCGCCGCTTTCCGCTACCAGTGAACCCGGTTCCGGCGCACAAGACATGGCGGTGCCCACGTGCAGGAAACGTTTTAATCCAGAGACCTGCGCCATTCTTTTGGCAAAGGCCAGCGTGCCCTCAACATTAACCTTCCAAATAAGTGGGTTATTGCCAAATGACGCAACGGCGGCACAATTGATAACGCGCGTTACATTGTTAATTCGTGTGTCCGCTAAAAAGTCAGCGGGCTCACTTAAGTCGCCCAACAATATATTTTCTATCGTGATCTTCGAGAATAAATCGGCATCAATATTAAACTTTTCCATATTCTGGCGAATACGTTCCAGCCCCTGCTGTGCATTTTCAGCTCGCACTAACAGAAGATAGTTAATCGCCTGATTTTCTTTCAGTAATTTCTCGAGCACTGCACCACCGAGGAAGCCGGTAGCGCCGGTCAACAGCAGAGTTTTCATAATAGGTGTCCACATTGGTATTGAATGCTGCTGATTGTAGGGGGAAGTAATTAAACGGATATTAAATAAAACTCAGTGGCACCTATTTATCTTTTCTTAATATTATCTTAAGGAATATCTTGAAACATCGCAGCGGTATTTGGTAACACATTAATAAAAAACAAACCGAAATAAACCGGTCCGTTGACATTGCATTGATATTAACTCTGATTTAATTCCCTGGTGAATGTTATTACCTTTACTCATCAGGAGTATTTATGAGCTATAACCAAAAAGTCTGGCTGGGCATCCTGGTCCTGTGCAGCGTTTTCTGGCTGGCGGTGATCGGCAGTGTTTTCTCGGCCCATGAGGCCTTCGAGCGCGCTAATCTGCAAAGCCAGCAGGATTTTGCCGCCCGATATGTTCAGCATAATCATGGTACTGCCGCGCCAAGCCACGCTCTCCAGGCAAAGTCGCCGACTTCTTGAGACTCCCCCCAGAATGGGGTAGGGACAAGCGCGGCCAAGGATCCTATGATGCCCTATGATTCACAGGGAGAATAATATGGGTCGAAAGCTGGATAGCTTACCGCAAGCAGAACGTGAAAAAGTTGAAGTCGATTTACTGGCCCTCAGCGTCATTTATAACGAACGCTATGGCATTACCGTCAATGACGCCGCCAACGCCGAACAACAGGTACCCGATGAGCTACGGCCCTACTTTCATCTGCGCCTGAACTACTACCGCAGTGCGTAATGCCGCGCATTTCGGTGATTAACACTAACGACTCGTACATCTCGCCGTTACAATAGAGGCATATTCCCTACGCCACGTGAGAGATGCGATTTTGAGCAGCAAGGCACCGGCCACATTCTACATCCACGACTACGAAACCTTCGGTATTAGCCCATCGCTGGACCGCCCGGCGCAGTTTGCCGGTGTGCGTACCGATACGGATTTCAATATTATCGAAGAGCCGTTGGTCATCTACTGCACCCCGGCCGATGACTACCTTCCCGATCCTGAAGCGGTGATGATCACCGGTATCACGCCGCAACTGGCGCTGGCCAAGGGCGTCAACGAAGCCGACTTTGCGCGTCAGATCCACCAGACGTTCAGCGTGCCCGGCACCTGTATTCTGGGTTACAACAATATCCGCTTCGATGACGAAGTCAGCCGCAATATTTTCTACCGCAGTTTCTACGATCCTTATGCCTACAGCTGGCAGAACGGCAACTCACGCTGGGATTTACTCGACGTTATGCGAGCCTGCTATGCACTGCGCCCGGACGGCATCGTTTGGCCGGAGAACGAAGACGGCTTCCCCAGCTTCCGTCTGGAGCACCTGACTCGCGCCAACGGCATCGAACATGAGCAAGCCCATGACGCGATGTCGGACGTCTACGCCACCATCGCCATGGCCAAACTGGTTAAACAGGCGCAGCCACGGCTGTTTGATTTCCTGCTGCAGCACCGCAACAAGCATAAGCTGAACGCCCTGATCGACATTGCAGAAATGACACCTCTGGTGCACGTTTCAGGCATGTTCGGGGCCGCACGCGGCAACACCAGTTGGGTCTCGCCGCTGGCCTGGCACCCGGATAACAAGAACGCGGTGATCATGTGCGATCTGGCCGGCGATATGACGCCGCTGCTGACGCTGAGTGCCGACGAGCTGCGTGAACGGCTGTATACCCGCCGCGACGATCTGGCCCCCGGGCAATCGCCAGTCCCAATCAAACTGGTGCATATCAACAAATGTCCGGTGCTGGCACCGGCCAAAACCCTGCTGCCGGAAAACGCCGAGCGGCTGGGTATCGATCGTCAGGCCTGCCTGCAAAACCTGCAGTTGTTGCGCCAGCATCCGCAAGTGCGTGAAAAAGTCGTCGCGCTGTTCGCCGAAGCCGAGCCTTTCAAGGGATCTGATGATGTCGATGCGCGGCTGTACGACGGTTTCTTCAGCGATGCCGACAAGGCGGCGATGAAGATTATTCAGCAGACCAAACCGCAGAACCTGCCGGCGCTGGATCTGACCTTCAGCGATAGCCGCATGAAGGAGTTGCTGTTCCGTTTCCGTGCCCGCAACTACCCCAATACGCTGGATGACGCCGAACAACGCCGCTGGTTACAGCATCGCCAGGAAGCCCTGAGCGCCGAACGGGTGCAGAGCTATGTCCTGCAACTGGAGTCGCTGTATAACCTGCATGAAGGCGATCAGGAAAAGACCGCGCTATTGAAAGCGCTGTTTGAGTACGGCAAAGAATTGGTCGGCTGACAAAAACAACAAAGGGCGCCGAAGCGCCCTAAAACTGCTGACAAAGTTCCCGGTGACTAAAGTAATAGATTTATTACTAATAAAAACAAAGAATTCTGTCTTACGATTTACCCCAAACATCCGAAAACCACGTTTTTCGGGTGTTTGCCATCAATCAAGGGCGCCGAGGCGCCCTTTTTAATGCACATACCTGTTAAGACTTAGGCCAGGTCTTCGCTAGCCTGTGGTACCGGCAGGCGGAAGCTGCGGGTCACAAAGGCCAGGTAAATCAGGCCAATTGCCGCCCACACCAGACCCAGCGTCATTGAACTGGCTTCCAGATTCAGCCACAGTGCACCTACGGTCAGCGCGCCCATAATTGGCAGGATCAGGTAGTTAAAGGTGTCTTTAACGGTACGGTTCAGCTTGTCGCGAATATAGAACTGCGAGATCACCGACAGGTTCACGAAGGTGAACGCCACCAGCGCACCGAAGTTAATCAGCGCCGTTGCCGTCACCAGATCAAACGACACCGCAGACAACGCAATCACGCCAACCAACAGCACGTTCAGTGCCGGGGTACGCCATTTCGGGTGCACATAACCGAAGAAACGCTCCGGGAATACGCCGTCACGACCCATCACATACATCAGGCGCGAAACACCGGCGTGCGATGCCATGCCTGAAGCCAGTACGGTCACACAAGAGAACACCAGGATCACCGACTGGAAGAACTTGCCGGCCACGTACAGCATGATTTCCGGCTGAGACGCGTCAGGATCTTTAAAGCGTGAAATGTCCGGGAAGTACAACTGTACAAAGTAAGACACCACGATAAAGATAACGCCGCCGATCAACGCCGTCAGGAAGATGGCTTTCGGGATCACGTTCTCCGCGTCTTTGGTTTCTTCAGACAGCGAGCTGATGCCATCAAAACCGAGGAACGAGAAGCACAGAATGGTCGCACCGGTAATCATCGGCACCACATGCGCACCTTCAGACCAGAACGGACGGCTGCTGATCAGCGTACCGGCACCTTCACCATGCGAAATGCCATTCACCACCAGGAACAGGAACACGATCATGATCGCTACCTGCACCACCACGATAATGGAGTTCAGGTTCGCCACCAGCTTGATGCCGCGCAGGTTGAACACCGTCATCAGCGCGACCAGTGCCGCCACGAAGATCCACGAAGGCACACCCGGGAAGATGGCTTCCAGGTAAATTTTGGCCAACAGAATGTTGATCATCGGCATGAACAGGTAGTCCAGCAGTGATGACCAGCCCACCATAAAGCCAACGTGCGGGCTGATGGCCTTCTGGGCATAGGTATAGGCAGAACCGGCGGACGGGAATTTCCGTACCAGTTTGCCGTAGCTCAGTGCGGTAAACAGTACCGCCAGCAGAGCAAAGGCGTACGCAGTGGCGACGTGACCATCGGTCAGGCCGGATACGATGCCAAAGGTATCGAAGATGGTCATTGGCTGCAGATAAGCCAGCCCCATCATCACTACCGGAACTAAAGTCAGGGTTTTACGCAGCTGTGCACGTTGAGCCGGAGCGGCGCTGATGATGTTATCGGACATGACGCAGCCCCCCCTTACCTTCAGTCTTGCGGAGCGTAGACACGCCAAGACTTAAGGTTGCGGGGAAACTTCGCAACTTGCGACTGAATTCAAAAAGAAGGGGATTGGAAGCTGGATAACGAGTCAAGGCGGCCTTGGCTGCTCCATAATCGCTGCGACCGCAGCGGAAACCGGCGGGCACCGGTGCTAAAGTGAAAAATTGCCCCATCTTTCTTATCCTCATGAGTCACGACCATAAAGTTTTATTTGATCGCGCACGAAACTATTTATCTATCCGGATCGGTGTCCGGCCTCGCTTGGTGTATGAAACGCACAGTTTGTAGAACACAAATGCAAAAAAAATAACCGACGCGTTAAAACGTCGGCTATCTGCATTAGGGATATTTTGCACCAGAAACCCTCCTGATGACAAGATCAGGAAGGCCTGTTAAACAAATTCTTTTCGCGATCGTTCGGAAAAGCGCCCTTACGGGTGAATTAATCCGCTATCTTCACTTTCACCGATCAACTTAATGACGCTCAGTTTACGCCCCCTCAGGCATTTTTCAACATCCAGTCGATCTCGGTTTCCGTCACCAGGCGCTCGAACTGCATCAGTTCATCCATTTTGCAGGCGTGGTAAACATGCGCAAAACGTTCGCCGAGATACTGCGTCAGTTCGTGCTGATGCTCAAATTCATACAGCGCATCGCTTTGGCGGATCGGGAACGGCAGCCCTTCCTGCTCCAGCCCGTTGCCGGTCACCGGCTCAGGTAATGGCAGTTCGTTGTCCAGCCCGTAAAGAATACCTGACAGTATCGCCGCCACCACCAGATAAGGATTGGCATCGGCGCCCGCCACGCGGTATTCCACCCGATGATTCTCCTGCTCGCCGCAGGGAATACGCAGCGCAACGGTGCGGTTGTTGTGTCCCCAGGATGCCTGGGTAGGCACATACATGCCCGGCTGAAAACGACGGAAGGCGTTAATATTGGGTGCCAGCAGCGCCATGGAGGCCGGCATTAAGGTGATCATCCCGGCCAGCGCGCGATGCAGCAACGTCGAGTCTTCGCCGTCCGCTTGCGCGAACAGGTTGTTACCGTTGCCGTCGAGCATGCTGATATGCACGTGCATGCCGCTACCGGCGTATTCCTCATAAGGTTTCGCCATAAAGGTGGCGTGCAAGTGATGGTTTTCCGCCACCATTCGCACCAGACGCTTCAGCCCCAGCGCATGGTCACAGGCCAGCAGCACGTTATCGGTATGCTTCAGGTTCACCTCGAACTGGCCGGGTGACGCCTCCGCAACTGCGCCGTCCGCCGGCAAGCCCTGCATCTGCGCCAGGCTGTCGATGTCGTTTAACACCTCGGCAAAATGATTCAGGTTATCCAGCGAGTAAACCTGGCTCTGCATATTGCGCTCCTGGGTACCGGGCGCACAGGGCGGCTGCAAATACCCCTCTGAGTCTCGCTGTCGATCAATGAGATAGAACTCCAACTCTACCGCTACCACCGGGAACATGCCGCGCTGGCGCAACGCCTGCCACACTCGATTCAGGACATTACGGGGTTCAACGTCAAAGGGAGTGCCATCTTCATCCAGCATGGTCAGCAATACCTGACCGATATTATCCGGGTCCGCCGCTGACGGCGTCAGTGAACCGAGCACCGGCAGACAAACGCGGTCCGGCTCACCCAGTTCCTGGCCCAGGCCTGCCTCTTCCACCACGTTGCCCAAAATATCCATAGCGAATACCGAGGCGGGGAAGTAACAGCCTTTTTCCAATTTTTTCAGTCCGGAGACGGGAATACGTTTACCGCGGAAGGAACCATTCAGGTCAGTGAGAAGGATATCGATATACTGCGTTGAGGGGTGGCGTTCCAAATAGTGAGCAACCTCACGTTGGAACGCGCTACTTCGCCTCTCTTCATTATGCTGTGCAAAATTTTCAACTGCTGCGATATTGGTTTGCATACATCACCCGCCATTATGCTCTGAGAACGCGCTTGCGTTCGCCTGCCGATAGGTTCAACACATGGTCTGATTTCTCTGTAGACTGCGCCAGAATGGGCGCTCAAAATAACATCCATAATATGAAACATAGCCTTAACACAAATGGTTTGCAAATGTTACAATCCTGTTTGATTATTCGCCACCGACTGCTAAATTGATAAAATATTGACCGAAAAGGCGTTAACTGCCTTTTTGTGTACAGAATTTCGTCCGCCAGAATGGGGGTGGTCATGGGCAATATATTTTCCATATCGGTCACAACTACCGATATCATGCTGTGTCGAACTCACTCAGACAGGCACCTGACACCGATATTCATTTCTGCCTGTCGTCCCTACCAGAAGGAAGTACCGCTATGAGCGAAGTCAGCTTGGCACCAGGCAAGCGCCTGTCACAGATCCGTCTGCAATTGGGTTTGTCGCAGCGCCGGGTCGCCGAACTGTCCGGGTTAACCCACAGCGCAATCAGCACTATCGAGCAGGACAAGGTCAGTCCGGCCATCAGTACGCTGCAAAAGTTGCTGAAGGTTTACGGGCTGTCGCTGTCGGCATTCTTTGCCGAGCCTGAGACCGCCAATGAACCCAAAGTGGTGATCGAGGCCGAAGATCTGATCGAGATCGGCAGCCAGGGCGTGTCGATGAAGCTGGTGCACAACGGCAACCCAACGCGCAATCTGGCGATGATGCTGGAAACCTATCAACCCGGCACCACCACCGGAGAGAAGATCAAGCACCAGGGCGAGGAGATTGGCACCCTGCTGGAAGGCGAGATCATGCTGACCATCAACGGCCAGACCCATTGTTTGAGCGCCGGCCAGAGCTATGCGATTAACACCGGCATTCCCCACAGTTTCAGCAATACCTCGGCGCGCGTCTGTCGCATCGTCAGCGCACATACCCCCACCACCTTCTGACCCCTAGGGGCGGAGGCGTTATGCAGGAACATGTCGCCAGTTATTATGCCGCTACCGCCAACCCGTTCGCGCCCTGTGCAGCGCTGAACGGGCCGGTCCGCTGCGACGTCTGCATTATTGGCGGCGGCTTTACCGGCCTGTCGTCGGCGTTGCATTTGGTTGAGGCCGGTTACGATGTGGTGCTGCTGGAAGCTGCCCGCATCGGCTGGGGCGCCAGCGGTCGCAACGGGGGTCAGGTAGTCAACTCCTACAGTCGTGATATCGATGTGATCGAAGCGCGCTATGGCGCGGATACCGCAGCGATGCTGGGCAGCATGATGTTCGAAGGGGCGGAGATTATCCGCCAGCGCATCGATCAATACGCCATCGCCTGCGACTACCGTCCCGGCGGTATCTTCGCCGCTCTGAATCCAAAACAACGTCATGAGCTGCAGCAGCAACAGGTCCGCTGGCAGCGCTATGGCAATCACCAATTGGAATGGTTGGATCAGCAAGCTATTCGCCGTGAGATTGCCAGCGATCGTTACGTCGGCGGGCTGTTGGATCGCAACGGCGGCCACCTGCACCCACTCAATCTGGCGCTGGGTGAAGCCGAGGCGGTACGCCGTCACGGCGGGCAGCTGTTCGAACAATCTGCCGCCACGCGCATCGACTACGGTGAAACGGTCAGGGTGCACACTGCCCAGGGGTTGGTCAGCGCCAACTTTGTGATTATTGCCGGCAACGCCTACCTCGGTGAGCAACTCGAACCCCGCCTTAGCCGCTTAAGCATGCCCTGCGGCTCACAAATTCTCGCTACCGAGCCGTTGACCAGGGACATGGCGCTGTCGCTGCTGCCCAATAATTTCTGTGTCGAAGACTGCAATTACCTGCTGGATTACTTTCGCCTGACCGCCGACAACCGCCTGCTGTATGGCGGTGGCGTGGTGTATGGCGCCCGCGACCCTGCCGATATCGACGCGTTAATCCTGCCCAAGCTATTGAAGACTTTCCCGCAACTGAAACGGGTGCGGATTGATTACCACTGGAGCGGCAACTTCCTGCTGACGCTGTCACGTATGCCGCAGTTTGGTCGGCTGGAGAATAACGTCTATTACATGCAGGGCGACAGCGGTCATGGCGTGACCAGCACGCATTTGGCGGGCAAGCTGATCGCCGAAGTGCTGCGCGGCGATGCCGAACGCTTTGACGCCTTCGCCAAATTGCCGCACCTGCCTTTTTTGGGTGGCCGCCAGCTGCGCGTTCCCTTCACCGCCCTCGGCGCGGCCTACTATGCGTTGCGTGACCGGCTGGGGTTCTAGTGCCTGCCCGACCAGATTTTTTTGATCTCAGTTATGCCATTTAGTTTGTTGCGGAAATCGCAATCTGTGTTACAAAAGACTTACTTTAGCCATCTAAACACCTAAACGTCTTTTAATCACACTATGCCAATCCCTACGCCCTCACGCCTCGAGATGCGCAATATCTCGATCGCCTTTGCCGGCTTCAACGCCCTGCAAAACGTTGACTTCACCCTGCAGGGCGGCTCTACCCATGCGCTGGTCGGCGCTAATGGCGCAGGAAAATCCACGCTGATGGCAATACTTTCCGGCGCGCACAACCATTACCGTGGTGAGATCTTTATCGACGGCCAAAAAGTGGATATTCATTCGCCGCTGCAGGCGCGTCAGCACGGGATCCACGTGGTGCAGCAGGAAGTGGATGTGGCGCTGATCCCCACGCTGTCGGTGGCGGAAAATATCATGCTCGACTGGCTGAACCAGCCGGGCCATCTGCTGAACTGGGCGCAACTGTATCGCCAGGCGGCACAGTTACTGACCCAGCTGGATTTGACCATTAACCTTCGTCAACGATTGGCGGACTGCACATTGGCGGAAAAACAGCAGGTGCTGCTGGCCCGTGCGCTGTCCCACCGTTGCCGCTTCCTGGTGCTCGATGAACCCACCGCCCCGCTTGATCGCGCTGAAAGTGAACGTCTGTTCCGCGTGGTGCGCCGTCTTAAGTCCGAAGGCATCGGCGTGGTGTTTATTTCCCACCGCATTCATGAGCTGAGTGAAATTTGCGACCGCCTGACGGTACTGCGCGATGGCCGCCACGTCAGCGAAGACACCATGCAGGGGCTGAGCGGCGAACAGATTGTCGAAAAAATGCTCGGCCATCAGTTGGACGATATCTTCCCGCCGCCGCGCCTACCGCACGGTGCCCGTCCGCTGTTGCAGGTGGAAGGTCTGAACGATCGCCACAAGCTGCGTGACATCACGCTAAAGCTGCATCAGGGGGAAATCCTCGGTATTGCCGGGCTGGCCGGTGCAGGCAAAACCGAACTGTGCAAGGCGCTGTTTGGTGCCTCAGCAGCCCGGGTTGAACGGGGCGAACTGCTGGGCAAGCCCTGGGCCCCGCGTGCGCCGCACCTCAGCGTTGAACAAGGGCTGGCGCTGGTGCCGGAAGAACGACGCAAAGAAGGTATTTTTATTGATGAAGCCATCCCGATGAACCTGAGCGTCAGCGCCGACGAAAGCTTCTCACGCTGGAGCCTGTTCAGCCGCCGTCAGGAACTGCGCTGGGCGCGGGATATCATGCAGCGCCTGAATATCCGTGCCTCTGGCCCGCAACAACGGCTGGCAAGGCTGTCGGGCGGCAACCAGCAAAAAGTCGCCATTGGCAAATGGTTACGCGGCGATGCCAAGGTACTGATTTTCGATGAGCCGACCAAGGGCGTGGATATCAAGGCCAAACAGGAGCTGTTCACCCTGATCGACGGCCTGGCGCGCGACGGCAAAGGCATTATCTATGCTTCCGGCGAGTTCTCCGAGCTGGTCGGTTTATGCGATCGCATCTGCGTGCTGTGGGATGGCCGAGTGGTGGCGGAGCTTGACGCCGCCGAGATTGATGAAGAAACCCTATTACTGTATTCCACCGGAGGAACCCCAGCGTGAGTAAAGAATTATCCCTGCAGAATGCGCAACCCTGGCGCCATCAGCTGTTTGAGTTTCTCTACAAATGGGGGATGTTACTCACCGTTGTCGCGCTGATCGCCCTGTTCGGGCTGGCGTCGGACAACTTCCTCGATCCCAATAACATCATCAATATTTTACGCTCAATTGCCATCGTCACGGTGATCGCCATCGGGGTCTCCATTTCGCTGTCGGTCGGCGGTTTCGACCTTTCCGTCGGTTCCACCGCCTCGCTGGCCAACGCCCTGGTGGTTTCGCTGTTCGTTTGGCACGGCTTCGGGACCACCGGCGCGATTGTACTGACGTTGCTGATTTGCACGCTGGTCGGGCTGTTTAACGCTTTCCTGATCGTGGTGCTGAAAATCCCCGATATGCTGGCGACGCTGGCCAGCCTGTTTGTGATCCAGGGCGTAGCGATGACCTACAGCTACGGCGGATCCATCACCCAAAATATGCTGCTGCCGAACGGCGATATGGCGGAAGGCCTGATCCCGGAGATCTTCTCGTCACTGGGCCAGGTACCGGTGATCGTGCTGATTATGCTGGCAGTCACTGTGGTGGTGCAGTTGTTCCTGTCGCTGACCAAGCATGGCCGTCGTATGTATGCCATCGGCGGTAACCCGGAGGCGGCACGTCTTTCAGGTATCCGCACCGTACGTTACAGGGTTGCGGCTTATGTCATTTCTGCCCTGCTGGCCTCGCTTGGTGGCATACTGCTGGCGTCACGTATTGGTTCTTCGCAGGTGAATGCCGGCAGCGGTTATCTGATGGATGCGGTCGCCGCCGCCTACATTGGTTTCTCGCTGGCCGGCTCCGGTAAACCTAACGCGCTTGGCACGCTAGTCGGCGCGGTGATCCTCGGCGTGTTGCAAAACGGCCTGGTGATGCTCTCCGTCCCCTACTACGCGATGGACATTATCAAAGGTCTGGTGCTGGCCCTGGCGCTAGCGATCACCTACATCCAGAAACGCTGATTTCCCCGGCGCACGTCCTGCTGCGCCGGCTTTTCCTGCCATTCATCACTGCCTGAGCCAGATCCCCTTTCTATTTATAAGCATACAAATGATACGAATTATCATTTGCGTTTACATTTTGTTTGAAATCCTTACAATGGCCTGACGAAATACTGACGGAACGACGAACTCCGCAACGACGGAGCCCGTTTCTACTTATTATTCAAACCGTTAAAACGACACTTTGTCGATTTACATCAGACCAGGAAAGGTTTGCCTCATGGAAAAGCCACGTTATAACCAGCTCACCGCACTGATTATTGCTTCACTCGGCAGCGCTGGCGCGTTCGCCGCACCCCAGAATGACGCACAGGACACCATGGTGGTGACCGCCTCCGGTTTCCAGCAAAAAATCCAGGACTCCGCCGCCTCTATCTCGGTGATCCCACGTCAACAGATTGAAGACAAAGCCTATCGCGATATTACCGACGCGTTGAAAGACGTGCCGGGCGTGGTAGTCACCGGCGGGGCCAGCAGCAGCGATATCAGCATCCGCGGCATGTCCTCCAAATACACCCTGATCCTGGTGGATGGCAAGCGCGTGGACACGCGTGGCACTCGCCCGAACAGCGATAACTCCGGCATCGAACAGGGCTGGCTGCCACCGCTGGAAGCGATTGAGCGTATTGAAGTGGTACGCGGCCCTATGTCCTCACTGTATGGTTCCGACGCCATGGGCGGCGTGATCAACGTGATCACCCGCAAGACCTCCAGGAACGAATGGAAAGGCTCACTGCACGGCGATGCCACCTTCCAGGAACGTAGCGACTCCGGTGATATTTTCCAGACCAACGCCTACGCCTCCGGCCCGCTGATTGAAGGCTTGCTGGGCCTGCGGGTCAACGGCCTGCTGTCGCGTCGTGCCGAGGACCAAATCCTCAACGGCTTTAACGAACAGCGCATGCGCAGCGGCACTGCGGTATTTAGCCTGACACCGGATGATAAAAACGAATTCGACTTTGAAGTTGGCCGCTCGCTGCAGGACCGTAACAGCACGCCAGGTAAATCCATGGCGGCCGAAAACTGTCGCAATAACAAATGTACGCCAAACACCGCCAGTGACAGCCTTTACGCCCGTACCAACTATGCACTGACGCATAACGGTTATTACGACTTCGGCAACACCACCAGTTACATTCAGCACGAAGAAAACAATAATCCGGGCCGCAAAATGAAGATGTATAACACCATCCTCAATACCCAAACCCAGTTTGATCTCGGCGCCCATATGCTGAGCCTGGGTGGTCAATATCGTTACGAAAAATTGAGTGACGAAGGCAATCAGTTGGAAGCGGCAGATGGCTTGAATAAGCTGACCCGTTGGAGCTGGGCGCTGTTTGCCGAAGACGAATGGGCAATGACCAACGACTTCAGCCTGACCAGCGGCATCCGTATGGATCAGGACCAGAACTACGGCAGCCACTGGACACCGCGCATGTACGGCGTCTGGCACCTGACCGAGGAATTTACGCTGAAAGGCGGCGTTTCCGCCGGCTACCGGTCACCAGACCTGCGCCAATCCTCTGCCAACTGGGGACAAATCACCGGTGGTGGACGCACCTCAATCATTATCGGCAACCCGGACCTGCAGCCAGAGAAGAGCCTGAGCGAAGAGATCGGCGTGATGTGGGATAACCAACGGGGCCTGAACGCCGGCGTAACCCTGTTCAACACCGACTTCAAAGACAAGATCACCGAAGTCCGTCGCTGTGACAGCGGTGATGGCGACGCACAATGCATGATCGGCAATACGCCTTACTACTTTATCAGTGACCGCACTAACGTTGATAAAGCCAATATGCGCGGCGTAGAGGCCACCTTCGGCTGGGAAATCACCAAGGACTGGGAGTGGACCACCAACTATACCTATACCTCGTCCGAACAGAAAAGCGGAGATTTCCAGGGCAAGCCGCTGAACCAGATGCCAAAACATATGGTTAACAGCGTGCTGGATTGGCAGGCCACACAAGACGTCAGCCTGTGGTCACGCGTGAACTTCCGCAGCAAGACTTCAGATTATTTAAGCCGGACGTCAATGGCCAAGAGCACGCCGTCTTACACCTTTGTCGATGCCGGTCTGAGCTATAAGGCCAATAAAAACCTGCAGGTTACCGGTGGTGTCTACAACATCCTCGACAAAACCGTGGATTACGATCACTACAACACCGTACTGGATGGTCGCCGCTACACCGTCGGCATGACTTACAACTTCTGATGCCACACCGGGCGCGCACTTCAAACTGCGCGCCCTTTTTGTCACTCTCCCACCCGAGGAAGCCTTAATGACATTACGTCGTTCCCCCATGGTTATCGCCCTGCTGGCCTGTATGGCGCTGGCAGGCTGCAACAGTCAGCCCCACACTGCGGCCCCGGCAACGGTCAACTTTCAACATCTTAGCGGCAACACAGAAGTGAAAAAACACCCGCAACGCGTGGTGGTGCTGGACTACGCTTCGCTGGAAACCCTGCAACTGCTGGGCGTCGAGCCGCTGGCACTGCCGGGCAACCGCACCATGCTGCCGGATAGCCTGAAGCAGTATCAGGATGCCAAATACCTCAACGCCGGTACCCTGTTTGAACCGGACATGGCCACGCTGCGCGCAGCCAAACCGGATCTTATCCTGATCGCCGGTCGCTCTTCCAAGGCCTATAGCGAACTGAGTGGTATCGCGCCAACGTTGAATATGGCGATTGATCCGCAAGATCAACTGGGCAGCCTGAAGCAACGGACGCTGCAGTTGGGTGAGTTGTTCGATAAACAGCCGCAGGCACAGGCCGCGGTCGACAAACTGGACGCTGAAATTGCAGCGGTCAAACCGCAAGTGGCAAAAGCCGGGCGTGGCCTGGTGGTGTTGTTCTCTGGCGGGAAAATCAGCGTTTATGCGCCTAAGAGCCGTTTCAGCTTTACCTACGATGCGCTCGGATTCCCTTCGGCGTTACAGAGCGAAAACCCCGATGTTCGCGGCAACAAGCTGTCGCCTGAGCAGGTGGCTAAACTGAACCCGGACTGGCTGTTTATCATCGATCGCGATGCGGCAACCGGCCGTCCGAATGCGGTTGCTCCGCAGAAGATACTCACCACTACCGCACTGAAAAACACCGTGGCGGTGAAGAAAGGTCAGGTGGTTTATTTACCGGCGGCTGAGGTCTATCTGTCTGGCGGTATTATCACCAGTCAGCATATCGTCGAACGCGTCGCCGACGCGCTGAACAAGAAGTAATAGTAAAAGGCCCGGCGATCACCGGGCCTTCCTGATATCAAACCACCGGCTGGTTCACCAGGCCGTCGATCAACACCTGCGGTGTCCCTTGCGAACAACGCTCAATCCGCCCGCGTACGCCATACACCCGTGCCAGACTCTGCGGCGTAATCACCTCTTCCGGCGCACCGTCGGCAATCAATTCGCCATTCTGCAGCATCAGTACGTGGTCACCATGACGCAGGGCAATATTGATGTCATGCACCACTACCACCGTGATGATATTGCGTTTACGCGTCTCTTTACGCACCAGATCCATCACGTGGAACTGGTAGTTGAGATCGAGCGCGCTCAGCGGCTCATCCAGCAACAACAGCGAGGGCTGGCGGATCAGCGACTGTGCCAACCCGACCAACTGTTTCTGCCCACCGGAGAGCTGATCAAGATAGCTCAGCGCCAAATGGGCGATGCCAAGCTGCTCGAGCAGCGCCATCACCTCGGCCTCGCTGCCGGCGTTGCTGCGGCCGCCTGAAGCGCGTTGCGCCACAATGATCGACTCCAGCACGTGCAGATGCACCCCGGCAGGCAACGATTGCGGCAGATACACCACCTTTTCAGCCCGGCGGGCAAAAGGCATCTGCATTAAATCGGTATCATCCAGCCACAGTTGCCCCTGCGCCGGGTTTAACCCCGCCAATGAACGCAGCAGCGTCGACTTTCCACTGCCGTTCGGCCCCAACAGCACGGTGATTTGACCGCGAGATAACATCGGGACCGCCAGATTGCTGATCACCTGACGCTTCGGATAACCGGCAGAAAAATGCTCAATGCGTAATCCCTGACTCATACATTCCCCCGATGACGCAGAATAATACTCAGGAAGAACGGCACGCCCACCAGCGAGGTGACGATACCCACCGGGATGATGATCCCCGGGATCAGGTTTTTCGACACTACGGAAGCCATCGACAACACCAGCGCACCAATCAGCGCACTGGCCGGCAGATAGAAACGGTGATCTTCACCGAAAATCATTCGGGCGATATGCGGCGCCACCAGGCCGATAAAACCGATAGGCCCGACAAACGCCACCGCTAATGCGGAAAGAATACTGATACGCAGCAAGGTAGTCAGACGCAGACGACGCACGTCGATACCAAAGCTCACCGCCCGATCTTCACCCAGACGCAGCGCGGTCAGTTTCCATGAGCTCATCATCGACAACGGCAGCAGCACGGCGAATACTCCGAGCAGGATACCCAGCTTGTCCCATGAGGCGCGCGCCAGGCTGCCCATGGTCCAGAACACCAGTCCCTGCAGCGTGTCTTCGCTGGCAATAAACTGCATCATGGAAACCAGCGCGTTAAAGGTGAACACCAGCGCAATGCCAAACAGCACCACCCCGGAGGTGGCAACCCGCGTCCAGCGCGTAATACCGTCCAGCATCAGCGCGGCGAACAGGGCGAAAACAAACGCATTGGCGGAAATAAACCACTGGTCGGGAATGCCCGGTACGCCAATCCCCAACACGATGGCCAGCGCCGCGCCGAAAGCCGCAGCAGAAGACACCCCCAGGGTAAAGGGGCTGGCCAGCGGGTTATTCAGGATGGTCTGCATTTCGGCACCGGCCAGGCCAAGCGCAAAGCCCACCACCACCGCCATCAGGGCATATGGCAGGCGGATATCCCAGACGATCACCCGCGTTCCGGCATCGGCCGTCGCAGGATCAATCAGCGTTTGCCACAGCGAGGACAACGAAAGGCCTGAGGGCCCCAGGGTAAAATCCAGCAGCAGCGACCCCAAAATCGCCAATGCCAACACCCCCATCATCAATAAACGGTGGCGGAGAATATGGTGATAACGCCCCATAACGTTGACGTCGGGTTGCCCCTTGGCGTCAGACAGAGGATCGGTGGATACGCTCATTATTTCGGATACCTGTTACGACGATGACCATAGCGGTGTGCCAGACGGCCGCTTGAACCTGATAAGCAGCCGGTAACAATAAAGCAAACGATAATACTTATCAATCATATCAATAGCTATTACCCGCCATGTGAATATGTAACGCTTTATTTTATAAGGTGATTAACCAAACAGGTCTGACAAGCCGTGGTTAGCGGACAGGGTTAATAAATCCGAAAGTTTCGCCTCACTCCGTCCGGCTGTGACAAATTGCAACGAAACCACATAGAATCCAAAACCAGACCGGTAAATGGCGTGTTCACCGCGCCAGACCGGATATTTTGGCCTGTTGGCAGGGCCCCGATGAAAGAGGCTGCATTGAGAAGTCGAACCCAAACCTTAACGCCTAAAAAGCCCGCCTTGCTGCACTGGCTGGTACAAAGCCCGCAGCAGGCTGATGACGCCCAATTCCAACGCCAGATGCGGCTGACCCTGGTGCCTTCGCCAGTCACCCCCTGGCTGAATGCCGCCGGAGTGGCGCTGCTGCTGTTGGCTTATGCCTGGCTGAGCCATATGACCATTGGTGCAGCACTGCTGGTGTTGCTGGTCCTGCTGACCGGCGTGCGCTGGTGGCTGGCGCGCGTCAGTCCCCCCCGCAGGCCAACCGCCATGCTGGTAACGGTGCTGCTCTGGTGCGCCCTGGTGGGAGCCATTGCCCTGCTGGCGATGCTGTCTGGTCGCATGGTTCTGATCCTGTTCGCCGGCCTGTTGATTACCGCGCTGGCGTTCTGGCTGATACAGCGCCACGCCGCCGCACCGCGCTTTGCCTTGCTGGAGGTGATGCTGCTGACGCTGCCCTATCTGCTGGCCGCGCCGTTGTCACGCGTGCAAAATCTGTTTTTACTGGCGGATATCATTCCGCTGTGGTTGCTGCTGGCCCATGGATTGATCGCGTTTTACCATCGTCAGGCGGCACAGCAGGTCACGCTGACTGCAGAAAAAGAGCAAGCGGCCCAGCGCGATCATTTGACCGGCTTCCTCAACCGGGCTGGCGGCGAAGCGGTGATGCAGGAAATTTGTAGCCCCTCTCCCACCATCCACCCACTTTCTCATCTGTTTATGATCGAATTCACCCCACTGGCAGCGCTGTACCAAAGCCACGGCGTGCTGATCGGCGATGACGTGTTACGCACCATTGGCGAACGCCTGAAAATGCTGGTTCGCCCCAGCGATTTTGTCTGTCGCTATAGCGGTGGTCAGTTTCTGATCCTGGTGCACGGCCTGCCTTACGGTTCCGAAGGGGAATTTTTGGCGCGTATCGTTCCCCCGTTGGAGGTGCCATACGACTTTGGTGCATTCGGTGAGGTGACGCTGCAGTTGAATAGCGGTGTACTGGCGTTAACGCAGGATTATCAAACGGTTGAAAGCCTGATGGCGGCGGCGCAGCAAGCGCTGGTGGTCAACAGAAAGGAGTAGCACGACGTTTCAAGCTGCAGCCAGGCGATCGGCTGCAGCTTGAAATTCACAGGCTAAAGATCGGGGTTAGTTCACGTCCATTTTCGGGAATTCCATTTCGCTGTACTTCACGACACGGGTGCCGCGCGTCAGCTTGTAGCCGAACCAGATAATCAGGAACAGCGGCAGACCGATATAGGTGGCCGTCACACCGTACCAATCGATCCGGTCTTGCAGGAACGCCTGATAGTTCTGTCCCAGCGTGATAACCAGGCACAGGACAAAGGCAAAGATCGGCCCCAGCGGGAAGAAGCCGGAACGGTACGGCAGATCGTTGAGATCGCGCCCCTGGATCATATAGCCACGACGGAAGCGGTAATGGCTGATGGCAATCCCTAACCAGGCGATAAAGCCGGTCATGCCTGAAGTATTCAGCAGCCACAGATAAACCGACTGGTTGCCGAACATCGAGCTCAGGAAGCACAGGCCCGCCACCACGGTAGTCGCGTACAACGCGTTGCGTGGCACCCCACCCTTCGACAGTTTGGCAAAGATACGTGGCGCTTTACCTTCCGATGCCAGAGTAAACAGCATGCGGGTGGAAGCATACATCCCGGAGTTACCGGCGGACAGTACCGCCGTCAGGATCACCGCATTCATCACCGCCGCCGCCGACAGCAGACCGGCGTGCTGGAATACCAACGTGAACGGGCTGACGCTGATGTCTTTCACATCGTTACGCAGCAGGCTCGGATCGGTATAAGGAATGATCAGGCTGATAATCAGGATGGCAAAGATATAGAACAGCAGGATACGCCAGAACACCTGACGCACCGCGCGCGGGATGTTTTTGCCCGGGTTTTCCGACTCACCGGCCGCGATACCGATAAGCTCGGTGCCCTGGAACGAGAAGCCCACTATCATCGCCACGCCTATCATTGCCGAGAACCCTCCGGCAAACGGCGCGTCGCCTATGGTCCAGTTCTGCCAGCCTGCGTGCTCCCCTCCTTTGAGGATGCCGAAGATCATCAGCACACCGATACCGATAAAGATAATGACGGTGGTCACTTTGATCAGCGAGAACCAGTATTCCGCTTCACCGAAACCTTTAACCGAAATGTAGTTCAACAGGAACATCAGGCAAAGGAACAGTGCGCTCCAGATCCAGCCTGGCGCGTCCGGGAACCAGTAGGTCATCACCAGCTGTGAAGCCACCAGGTCAACGGCGATGGTCACCGCCCAGTTGTACCAATAGTTCCAGCCCAGCGCGAAACCAAAGCCTTCTTCTACGTATTTGGCACCGTAGGTAGAGAACGAGCCGGAGACCGGCATAAAAGCTGCCAATTCGCCCAGACTGGTCATCAGGAAGTAAACCATCAACCCGATCAGCGCGTAGGACAGCAGTGCCCCGCCCGGACCGGCCTGAGAAACCGTAGCGCCAGAGGCGACAAACAGACCGGTGCCAATAGAGCCACCAATAGCAATCATGGTTAAGTGCCGAGCTTTCAGCTCGCGGCGCAATCCGGGTGCTGGTTGCCCCGATGTTTTTATATCCTGCTGAGCCATTCTTACCCTATCTGCTGGTCAAAAAAAATGAGGGCGGATTGTAACAAATACCCACCGGCGAACTAGTAACATTGCACTGATATAAGATAGCTTCATAATTCAGGGCTAATTATTAGCAACGGGCCACAATACCTTACTTACTGTCATTAATGTGACAGGGAGCAGATTTTTATGCTTTGTTTCTCCTGACAGAGACGTCATTGGGGCTGAAACCCGCAGTAGCCGAGGAAACGCTGCAGCGCGTTGGAGAGATGCTTTTGCCGGTGATGGATCAGATAAAGGGTCCGCATCAGAGGCGGCAACGGCACATTCAGTGCCACCAGCACCCCGCTGTCCAACTGTTCGCCGATCACCCGCCGCGACAGACAGCTGATCCCCATGCCGTGGCGTACCGCGTGCTTGATCGCTTCCGAGTTGCCCAGTTCCATCACCAACTGGAAGTGCGGCAAGTGCGCCAGCAGCAGGTGATGCAGCACCTCGCGCGTACCCGAGCCGCCTTCACGCAGGATCCAGGGAGCGGTAGCCAACATCTCCAGAGTCAGCGGCTGCCCGGCCAGCGGGTTGTCCGGCGCGGCAAACACCACCAACTCATCTTCCAGCCACGGCAGAGTGATCAGTTCCGGCATATGGCAAGGGCCTTCAATCAACCCCAGATCGACCCGAAAGTCCGCAACCGCGCTAATCACGTCCTGGCTGTTACCGACGTTCAGTTCCAACGGTGAAGCGGGGAAGTCATGCCGATAATGGGCGATCATCTCCGGCAGCATATAGTTGCCGATGGTGCTGCTGGCACCGATGCGCAACGCACCGCCGTCATGGCGGAACAGCTGTTCAATCTCGCCCGCCTGCTCCAGAAGCGCCAGGGCCTTCGGATACAGCAACCGGCCGTGCTCATTAATGACCAAACGCTTCCCCACGCGATCGAATAACTGCACGCCCAACTGCCCTTCCAGATCGGCCAGCGCTGCGCTGACCGCCGATTGTGATAACGCCAGAACCACCGAGGCCTGCGTGGTCGAACCGCTTTTAAGCACTTCGGTAAAAACTTCCAATTGACGTAAGGTGATATGCATAGCGTCTCGGTATTGATCAAAGGTGACATCGAAAAAAGTCACTGAAATTAATGCAAAATCTGCGCTGCTGACCGGCAACAACGCACAGGGTGAATAACATTAATGGTACCACGTTTGCAGAAATCAGCATGAAAGCCAGCCAGGTCGACTAACCACTTATTCAGATAGGTTATAACCATATAATCAATTTCTCTTTTATGCTGCCAGAACGTAGTCTGTGCTCAAGATTTTGAATAAAAGGGCTGACTTATGGCGACCAATACCACACACAATTTCCCAACCCGACAATTCCCCCTGTTCGGTATACCTCACCTGGTCCCCGGGCTGTTGTTGACCGGTGCCATCACCGCGTTGGCGGTATGGGTCGGTGATATTCCCTGGGTAGCCGGATTGGGATTAGGGGCGCTGACGCTGGCGATTTTACTCGGCATTGTGGTGGGCAATACGCTGTATCCCTGGTTGCAACCAAGCTGCCATGGCGGCGTTCAATTTGCCAAACAGCGCCTGCTGCGTCTCGGTATTATCCTTTACGGCTTCCGTCTGACGTTCCAGCAAATTGCCGACGTGGGCACTACCGGCATCATCATTGATGCCTTGACGCTAACCACCACTTTCCTGCTGGCCTGCTGGTTGGGCAAAAGGGTGTTTGGCCTCGACAGTCACACCACCATGCTGATCGGTGCCGGCAGCAGCATCTGCGGTGCGGCCGCGGTCATGGCGACCGAGCCGGTATTGAAAGCCGATGCCAATAAAGTGGCCGTCGCAGTCAGCACCGTGGTGGTGTTCGGCACACTGGCGATCTTCGCCTACCCATGGCTGTACCATCTGAATGAGCAATTCCAGTGGCTGCCGTTTAATCAGGAAACTTTCGGTATCTTTACCGGTTCGACCATCCACGAAGTGGCACAGGTCGTCGCCGCCGGGCATGCCATCGGGCCGGATGCCGAAAATGCCGCGGTGATCTCCAAAATGATCCGCGTGATGATGCTGGCACCCTTCCTGGTCGTGCTCTCCGGGTTTATCAGCCGCAGCCGTAGCACCGAAAACACTGGGGAGAAGGCAGAAAAATCCGCCATCACCATTCCCTGGTTCGCCGTGCTGTTTATCGCCGTAGCCGGGCTGAACTCATTCGACATGATCCCGGCGACACTGGTGAAACACCTGATTACCGCCGATACCTGGATGCTGGCGATGGCGATGGCGGCGCTGGGGCTAACCACCCACATCAGCGCAGTGCGTCAGGCAGGGATCAAACCGATTCTGCTGGCCACCCTGTTGTTCATCTGGCTGATTGTTGGCGGTACTGTGATTAACCTGCTGGTGCAACATTTCCTCTGATTATCTCCGCCGTTGTTTTCCGACCTCAGGCCCGCCATCGCGGGCCTGAACTTTTCCAGCCATTCAATCCTTCCGCTATCAATGCCATAATGACGCCGATTACACAGGAGAATGAAAATGAAGTTTGTCGGTGCACATGTCAGCGCGTCAGGCGGCGTGGATCAAGCAGTGATCCGCGCGCACGAATTAGAGGCGACCGCATTCGCCCTGTTCACTAAAAATCAGCGTCAATGGAAGGCCGCCCCGCTGCCTGCTGACGTGATTGATAAGTTTAAAAGCGCCTGTGCGCAATACGGTTACGGCCCTGGGCAGATCCTGCCGCACGACAGCTACCTGATTAATCTCGGCCACCCGGTGACCGAGGCATTGGAAAAATCCCGTGAAGCCTTTCTTGATGAAATGCAACGCTGCGAGCAACTGGGGCTGACGCTGCTGAACTTCCACCCTGGCAGCCATCTGCTGCAAATTGACGAAGACAAATGCCTGGCGCGTATCGCCGAATCCATCAACCTGGTGCTGGATAAAACCACCGGCGTGACGGCAGTGATTGAAAACACCGCCGGTCAGGGCAGTAATCTGGGCTTTAAGTTTGAACATTTGGCGGCGATCATCGACGGCGTGGAAGATAAAAGCCGCGTCGGCGTCTGCATCGATACCTGCCACGCCTTTGCCGCCGGTTACGACCTGTGTACCGAGGAAACCTGCGAACAGACCTTTAAAGAGCTGGGTGAGGTGGTGGGCTTCAACTATCTGCGCGGTATGCACCTGAATGACGCCAAGAGCGCATTCAACAGCCGCGTCGATCGGCACCACAGCCTGGGTGAGGGCAACATCGGTAAAACGGTGTTCAGCTACATCATGCGCGACGCGCGTTTCGACAATATCCCGCTGATCCTGGAAACGGTGAACCCGGATATCTGGGCGGAAGAGATCGCCTGGCTGAAAGCTCAGCAGTAGTTGTGTGGGTCACCCCCCCCCCCCGGTGAGCAATAGGCTGACTGAGTGGGGGTGACTCTAGCGCGTCCTGCTAACGGAGTGGTTCATTTGAATAATTCAGCATGCGTGCCCAATCTTTGTCAAAACGGGATGTGTAGTCCAATTTTCGCGGCCTAATCCCCGCTGGACGCGCCGCCCTCGCTGCTTTTGCCTTGGTCTTGGCTTTCGATAGTGGTTTTTTTACCAACTTTCAGGCTCTCCATCATGGATTCAACACTATTAAAGTGGTCCGGCTTTCCTGCCGCTAGAGCATCAGCTTCTTCAATGGCCGCACGAAGGCGTGCGTTAGGCGTATGGGCCTTTATTTCTATTGGCATAGCCTTGGTTGCAACGACTTCACTCAGAAATATTCTAAAGGCTGCACTGACCGTCAGACCGCAATCTTTCAAAACAGCGGTTGCGGCATCTTTAAGATCAGTGTCGATGCGAGCACGTACATAAGTTTCCATCATTACCCCCTACATTTGTAGTCACATTGTAGTCACGCGAGACCATTAAAACAATCTTAAGATGCAGGAATAGACAAGGGACCCATAGGGTCCCTTGAGGTGGTTTTTATTGCCCGCGTAAAGGTTAAGCCACGCTAGCCGCCGGGACGTCAGCACGTTTCAGCACCGCGTAAGACACGCCCGCCAACAGCGTACCGGCGATAATCGCCACCAGATACAGCAGCACCGGGGTGATAGCACCAGGGATCAACAGCACAAACAGCCCGCCGTGTGGTGCCATCAGCTTGGCACCAAACGCCATGGACAGCGCACCGGTCAATGCACCACCGGCGATGCAGCAAGGCAACACGCGCATCGGGTCACGAGCAGCAAACGGGATCGCCCCTTCAGAGATAAAGCACAGGCCCAACACCAGCGCAGCTTTGCCCCCTTCCTGCTGTGACTTGTCGAACTTGCGACGCGCCAGCAGCGTAGCCAACCCCATCGCCAGCGGTGGCACCATACCGGCAGCCATAATCGCCGCCATCGGCGCATACACCGAAGAACTCAGCAACGCCACGCCAAAGGCATAGGCCGCCTTGTTGACCGGGCCGCCCATATCGGTACACATCATGGCACCGAGGATCGCCCCCAGCAGCACTGCGTTAGCGGTACCCAGGGACTGCAGCCAGTGAGTCAGGCCTTCCATGATTTTCGCCACCGGCGTACCGACGATGAAAATCATGATCAAACCGACGATCAGGCTGGCCACCAGCGGAATGATCAGGATCGGCTTCAGCGCTTCCATACTCTGCGGCAAACGCAGTTTGGTGCTGATAAATCTGGCGACATAACCCGCCAGGAAACCGGCAATGATACCGCCGAGGAAACCGGCCCCGGTACTCACGGCCAGCATGCCGCCGATCAACCCTGGGGTCAGACCCGGACGGTCAGCAATCGAGAACGCGATAAAACCGGCCAGTACCGGCACCATCAGCGCGAAGGCCGATCCCCCGCCGATTTGCATCAGCGCAGCCGCCAGCGTGCCTTTAACTTCAAATGCCTTGATACCGAACACGAACGACAGTGCGATACACAGACCGCCCGCCACCACCATCGGCAGCATGTAGGACACGCCGGTTAACAGGTGACGATAAGGCCCGGCACTCTCTTTCTTCTTGCCGGCTGCGGCCGGAGCACCGCTTTTTTGCGGTTGGAATATCTCGGCTTCGGCCTGCGCCTTGTCCAGTTCCTGCGCGGTTTTCTTCAGCGCCAGACCGGTCGAAGTGCGGTACATCGGCTTGCCGGCAAACTTGTCCAGATCCACTTCGATGTCAGCCGCCACAATCACCAGATCGGCCGCCGCCACTTCTTCTGGCGTAATGGTATTGCCTGCGCCTACGGAGCCACGGGTTTCAACCTTCACCCACCAGCCGCGTTTTTTGGCTTCGCTCTCAATGGCCTCTGCCGCCATAAAGGTATGCGCCACGCCGGTTGGGCAAGCGGTGATCGCCACAATGCGTTTTTGACCGGCCGCTTTGACCGGCTCAGCCGCTGCCGGTGCCTGCCAGGCTTTTGCCTCGGCGATAGCCTGCGTCAGGAAGGCTCCAGGTTCACGCACCGCGTGTTCCACATCACCCACATAAACCCGTTTGCCGTTCAGCGCGGCGTCAGCAGGCGCAGCTTGCCCTGCGACCACCACCAGTTCAGCCTCAGCCAGCGACTCAACCAGCGTCAGGTCGGTTTTTGCTGCAGCAGCACCGAGCATACGTTTCGCCAGGTGACCACGCGCCTGCCCCAGCGAACTGTCTATCATCAGCAGTGTTTTCATTCTGCCTCCTGCTATTGATTAAAAGGTTTCAGATCGACACGCGCCATCATCGCGGCCAACTGTGGACGGTCGGTCACGCCAACGTTGCTCTGGCTGACGGCCAGTGCAGCCACGGCGGTGGCCAAACGCAAAGTATGTTCACTGGATTCGCGCATCAGCAGGCCATAGATCAGGCCACCCACCATCGAGTCACCGGCACCGACGGTGCTGACCACTTCGCAGGCCGGGGGTTTGGCGATCCAGGCGCCGGAAGCGTTGACCCACAGCGCGCCTTCTGCGCCGAGAGAAATCACTACGTGGGCAATGCCCTGATCGCGCAGCGCATGGGCGGCCTCAACCACGTCTGCCAGCTGTGGCAACGGGCGACCGGCCCAGATTTCCAGCTCACGGCGGTTCGGTTTTACCAGCCACGGCGCGGCTTTCAAGCCGGCAACCAGGGCTTCACGGCTGCTGTCGAAAATAATGCATGGGCACTGGGCGCGCAGACGAACCATCCAGTCGGTAAAGGCATCGGGATCAACCCCGGCCGGCAGACTGCCGCTCACGGCCACCATGTCAAACTGACCGAGCCAGCTCAGGGAGTCGGTCACGAAACGTTCCCAATCCTGGCCGGTGACCTCAAAGCCGGAGAAGTTGAAATCGGTCACTTCGCCGTCTTTTTCCGTCAATTTGACGTTAATGCGGGTACGGCCCGGCACCACCTGGAAGCGGTTGGCAATGCCCAGATCGCTGAACAGCAGTTGGAAGCCGTCCTGGTTATCTTTACCCAGGAAGCCACCGACTGTCACATCAATGCCCAAGTCTTTCAGCACCTTGGCGACGTTAATGCCTTTTCCGGCGGCGTGCAGGCCGGCAGTTTTAACCAGATTCACTTCACCGCGCTCGATCTCCGGGCAAAAGCCCACCAGATCGTAAGCCGGATTCAGGGTAATTGTTGCTACTCTTCTGCTCATGCTGCGCCCTCGCCCAGTCCTTCGTTAATTGCCGTTCCGATCGCCTTCAGCGCCGTTTCAGCATCTTCACCTTTGGCGGTAAAGCGCAGGTGATGTCCTTTCTTCACGCCCAACGCCACGACCTTCATCAGGCTGCGTCCGTTGGCCGGTTTGCCACTGCCATCCAGGTTAGTGACGGTAATTTCACTGCTGAACTGCTTGATGACGTTGACCAGTGCCGTGCCCGGACGGGCATGCAGACCGTGTTCGTTACGGATCACATATTCGGCACTCAGGGTGGTATTTTCTTCTTCGACCTCACTGGTCAGCAATGCCAACACGGTGACGGCATCGGCGTTCAGCAAGCGTTCAGCTTTATTCGCCAACAGCAGGTCACTCAGGTAGTTCAGCACCGCCAGCGGTTGTTGGTCAGCCACCGATAGCGTCAGCAACAGCGCAACTTTCTCGCCGTCTTCGTCAAATGCCTGCACCGGGCGGCTCAGGGTGGCTGCGCTGGTCAGATTGCCTTCGGTGCTGTCACTCAGCCAAATGCCCTGCCCCAGATTCAGTGGCTTGCGGGTAATGACGTCGCTGACGAACTGGGCGTTGACCGCACCGATCTTCTGCAAACGACCGGCATTCAGCGCCTGCAGCGTCATCAGGCTGTCAGCGGCCACATCGAGCGCAATCAGGGAAGCGTCAAACTGGAATTCCGCCGTCAGCTTTTCGCCCATCAACAGGCTGCGCAGCTCTTCAGCCGAGGTGGTTTTCGCCAACTGTTCAGCCACGCTGTCGTCGCTCAGTACGTGTGTCAGCTGGCGCAACAGCGCCAGGTGTTCGTCGGAACGGGCGGCAATACCGATCACCACAAAGGCGGTTTGGCCTTCGCCCCACTCAATGCCCTGTGGAAATTGAAATACTTGCACGCCGGTGTTCAGCACCAGATCGCGGGTATCGGTGGTGCCATGCGGGATGGCGATGCCGTTACCCAGGTAAGTGGAGGTTTGCAGCTCGCGCTGCAGCATGCCGTCCACGTAGGCGGCACTGACACAGCCGGCCTCGGTCAGTGCGGCGGCAACCTGTTGGATGGCTTCCTGCTTGCTGCCGGCAGCCGCGCCCAGGTGAATATCTTGCTGTGACAACTGGAACATGATTCTCCTCTCCTGCTGAATTGAATCGTTTCAGCTTCATTGGGAAAAAGGAGCGTTATCGGTACGGAATCATCGCGCCCATAACGCTGAAACGTTTCAAGGAGTGTGTGAGTAACACTGGCCGAAAGCAAGTTTTCTCAAAATTGATGTGATAGATTTTTGACCTTACGCACACTTTTCCTGAAGGGTTACCTGTCACGAGGGTAAAATGACATACTGTGCTGAAACTTTGCTGACGGAGAAAAGCATGACTGTAGTGGCTGGCGTAGGGGTGATCATCGTAAATGCCCAAGGGGAAATATTGTTGGGGAAACGCTGCGGCCAACACGCGCCTTTTTGGTCGATCCCCGGCGGGCATCTGGATGCCGGTGAAACCATTGAACAATGTGCACAACGTGAGATTGCCGAAGAAACCGGGCTGATTATCGCCCCACCCACTTTTATCGGCATCAGCAATAATCTGCAAACCTGGCGCGCCGAGGGTAAACATACCCTGTCCGTATGTTTGCTGACCCAGCATCCCGGTGGTGATCCCGAACTGAAAGAGCCGGAAAAATGTGCCGAGTGGCGCTGGTGCTCGCCGAACAAGTTACCGGAGCCGCATTTCGAAGCCAGCCGCAATGCCATTCATCTTTGGTTGACGGGTCAGGCGTACATCCCTACGAAGTAACTGTTTAAAATCACGGTTTTTCCACCCTGTCCGTGATCTTGCTCATAGACTGATAAAGCCCCATAAAAAATGCGTTATATAACCCAGAATATAACGCTGAAAAATCCCTCGAATGACCGCTTTCCTGCTAAAAATAACCCTATAGTATTAGATGTCATTGCTAATTATACCTATACTTCCTCAAGTGTGTCGGCACTCGGCCGGCCATTTTTTTGGCAAGGTTTTCCTTGGTATTTCATAATTATAAGCGGGTTCAATATGACCAATAAATTCACTGGCTTGATAAAAAAGCACCGCTGGGGATGGCTGTGGCTTTTGCTGCTGGGGATTATCCTCGGGGCAGCATTATTGGCGGGTACCGCCACGGTATTCCACAAAACCAGCGACACCGCCTTCTGCGTGTCCTGTCATACCATGCAACAACCGCTGGCCGAGTATCAGGGCAGCATTCACTTCCAAAATACCAAGGGTATTCGCGCTGAATGCGCCGACTGCCACGTTCCGCACGAACCGCTTGATTACCTGTGGACCAAGATCCGCGCGGTAAAAGACATTTATGGTGAGATGGTGGGCACCATCGATACACCAGAGAAATACGAGGCGCATAAACTGGCGATGGCACAGTCGGTATGGAAAACGCTGAAAGAAAGCGATTCCGCCACCTGCCGCTCGTGCCACAGCTTTGACGCCATGGACATCACCGCCCAGCGGCCTGAAGCGCGTATCCAACATCCGGTGGCCATCAAACAGGGTGAAACCTGTATCGATTGCCATAAAGGGGTGGCGCATATCCTGCCAGACATGAGCGGTGCAGCTCAGGCCGGTGCCGCCGAACTGGCGAAGGCCGCAGCCGAAACCTCACCGACCGCCACTACGCTGTACACCATTGCCACTGAACCCTTCTTCCTGAAACCGGACGACAGCCACAATGCCGGCAACCTGATGCCATCCACCGAAGTTCAGGTGGTGAAGCAGGAAGGCGACAAGGTGCTGGCCAGCGTCACCGGCTGGCAGCAAGACGGCGTCAGTGAAGTGTTCTACGCCGCGCAGGGCAAGCGTATCCTCAGCGTATTGCTGGGTGAAGACGCCCGCAAACTGCTGAAAACCGGCACCACCATGACCGATAGCGACACCGGGCTGGTGTGGCATCAGGTTTCCCTGCAAGTCTGGCTACCGCGTAAACAATTGATCGACGATCAGCAAAAAATCTGGCGCTACACCGCGGATATGATGTCGGCCAACTGCACAGGTTGCCACGGTCTGACCGCCCTCGATCGCTTCAACGCCAACCAGTGGATCGGCGTAATTAAAGGTATGGCTCCACGCACCTCGCTGACGCAGGAACAACTGCGCGTTCTGACACAATACGTGCAGAAACATGCCAGTGACATGCAGCCAGCCGCACCAGCCAAGCTTTAAGGGAGAAGCGAAATGAGCAAATATCAACAACAAGCGTTAAAAATGAGCCGCCGCCGCTTCCTGACCGGCGCCACCGCGCTGGCCGCCGCCCCGTTGCTGGCTGGCCTGTGGCCCAAGTCGGCGCTGGCGCAGGCCATCAGCCAGGCGCTGCCGCAATTTGTAGCATTGCGTCAGGCGCAGAAAGGCATTCTGACCGGTGCGCACTGGGGTGCGTTTGAAGCCATAGTGCAGGACGGCAAAATGATTGGCGTGCAGCCGGTCAAAGACGATCCTTACCCGAACGAACTGATCACCATGGCACCCTACCAGGTGCATGCTGAAAACCGCATCAAGTATCCGATGGTGCGTAAAAGCTGGTTGGAAGGCGGCCCGGGTAGCCATACCGAACTGCGCGGCCGCGACGAATGGGTGCGAGTCAGCTGGGACAAGGCAATTGAACTGGTTTGCGGTGAAATCACCCGTCTGCAAAAAGATCATGGCCCGCAGTCAATCTATGCCGGTTCCTATGGCTGGAAGAGCGTCGGCATGCTGCACAACAGCCGCACGCTGCTGCAACGCCTGATGAACCTGACCGGTGGCTTCCTCGGTTATGCCGGTGACTACTCTACCGGCGCCGCGCAGGTGATCATGTCACACGTGGTCGGCTCCATGGAGGTTTACGAACAGCAAACCGCCTGGCCAAACGTGATTGAAAACAGCCAACTGGTGGTGTTGTGGGGTTGTAACCCGATGATCACGCTGAAAAACAGTTGGAACGTGCCGGACCACTACGGCCAGACTGGCTTTGAAGCGCTGAAGAAGAAAGGCACCCGCGTTATCAGCATCGATCCGGTACACAACGACAGCGCCAAATTTATCGATGCGCAGTGGATCGCCCCACGTCCTTATACCGATGGCGCCATGTTGATCGGCATCGCCCACACGCTGCTGACCGAAAAGCTGCATAACCCGGACTTCCTGAAAACCTACACCACCGGCTTCGACAAATTCCAGGCTTACTTGCTGGGTGAAACCGATGGCACGCCGAAAACCGCCGAATGGGCCGCCGACGTTTGCGGCGTCGATGCCGATGTATTGCGCCAACTGGCGCGCGACATGGCGAAAAACCGCACCATGATCATGGGCGGTTGGGGCATTCAGCGCCAGCATCATGGTGAACAGCAGCACTGGTTGTTGGTCACCGTCGCGGCGATGCTCGGCCAAATTGGCCTGCCGGGCGGCGGCTTTGGCTTCAGCTATCACTACTCTTCCGGCGGCAGTCCGACGGCGAAAGGCGGCATTGTTTCCGGTATTTCTGCCGGTAATGCGCCGAAAAACTCACCGGCACCGATCCCGGTGGCACGTATCGCCGAATGCCTGTCCAACCCGGGCAAGACCATTAACTTCAATGGCGCGCAGGTCACCTATCCCGAGGTTAAAATGGTGTATGTGGCCGGGGGTAACACCTTCCACCAGCACCAGGACACCAACAATCTGGTCAAGGCCTGGCAGCGGCCGGACACCATCGTGGTGAACGAACCTTACTGGACCGCTACCGCCAAACACGCCGATATCGTGTTACCGGCCACTACCAGCTATGAACGCAACGATCTGGAAATGGGCGGCGACTACTCGCAACTGTACGTGTTCCCAATGCATCAGTGCGTGGAGCCACAGCACGAGTCGCGCAGCGATTTCGATATCTTCGCGGCCATGGCGGCCAAGCTGGGTGTGCAGGATGCCTTTACCGAAGGCAAAGATGAAACTCAGTGGTTGAAAGGCATGTACGATGACATGAAAACCCAGGCGCGCGGTGCCCGGGTGGCCCTGCCGCCGTTCGACATGTTCTGGGCATCCAATAACTATGTGCGCTTCCCGGTGCCCGAGGCCAACACCCAATGGGTGCGTTTCGCCGACTACCGCGAAAACCCGCTGCTCAATCCTTTGGGGACGCCGTCCGGCAAAATCGAGATCCATTCCGACGCTATCGCCAAAATGAAATACCTGGACTGCCCGGGTATTCCGACCTGGATGCCGCCGCATGAATGGTATCGTGGGCCAGAAGCGGTTAAATATCCGCTGTCGCTGAACACCGCGCACCCGATCAACCGCCTGCATTCGCAGCTCGACAACACGCCGCTGCGTAAAAAGTATGCGGTAGCCGATCGGGAAGCGATTGTGATCCATCCGGAAGACGCCAAGTCACGCGGCATCGCCAGCGGTGATCTGGTCCGTGCTTTTAACGATCGCGGCCAGATCCTGGTGGGCGCGGTAGTCAGTGAAGACGTGCGTCCTGGTGTGGTTCGTATCAGCGAAGGGGCCTGGTTCGATCCGGCCGATCCGTCACAGCCGGGCTCGTTGTGCAAAAACGGCAACGTCAACTGCCTGACCTTCGACGTCGGCTCCTCCAGCCTGGCTCAGGGGAACTGTGGGCAGATGGCCCAGTTGCAGATCGAGAAGTATCAGGGTGAAGTGTTGAAAAACACTGCGCACGACGTGCCAGCCGGCGCGTAACGGCAGATCCAAAAGCATCAGGGGCGATGATAATATCGCCCCTTTTTTTGTCCCTGCGCAGGGAAATAATTTCCCTATTAAGCAGGGTGAAACCGGTTTCTGTTTCTTTCTTTTTATTTAAAATAAATGGGCGTATGATGCGCGCGAACCCCTCATTCTCGGCTATTTCCTGACCTCTATGCCTACTTCAACTGCGGTAACGCGACGCTCGCCCGACCTCACATCGCTGGCCTTTTTAGTGGTGGCGTTCCTCACCGGCATTGCCGGGGCGCTACAGACTCCTACGCTGAGCCTGTTTCTGGCGACGCAAGTCAATGTGCGCCCCTCCATGGTTGGGCTGTTTTTCACCGGCAGCGCGGTGATCGGCATTTTGGTCAGCCAGTTTCTCGCCCGCCGCTCAGATCAAAAGGGTGACCGCAAGACGCTGATTTTCCTCTGCTGCATGCTGGGCGCATTGGGTTGTGTGCTGTTTGCCTGGAACCGCAATTATTACCTGTTGTTGGCCGTTGGCGTGGTGCTGACCAGTTTCGGCTCTACCGCTAACCCACAGATGTTCGCCCTGGCGCGCGAGCACGCCGACCGCACCGGTCGCGAAGCAGTCATGTTCAGTTCGATCCTGCGGGCGCAGGTTTCCCTTGCCTGGGTGATCGGGCCGCCTATCGCCTTCGCACTGGCACTGGGATTCGGTTTTAAGGTGATGTACCTGGCCGCCGCCGCGGCGTTTATCCTGTGTGGCGTGCTGGTGTGGAAAATGCTGCCGTCGATGCGCAAAACACCGGTGGCCGCCAGTACCACGCTGGAAGCACCACGACAGAACCGTCGTGATACGCTGCTGCTGTTTATGGCCTGCACCTTTATGTGGACCGCCAACAGCATGTATCTGATCAATATGCCGCTGTATATGGTGCATGAGCTGCAACTGCCGGAAAGGCTGGCCGGGATCTTGATGGGCACGGCGGCCGGGCTGGAAATACCGACTATGCTGATTGCCGGCATGGTGGCGAAACGCTTCGGCAAACGCTTTTTAATGCGTTGGGCGGTGGTGGCAGGCCTGCTTTTTTACTTCGGGTTATTGTTTATCACCGGCACCTGGCCATTGATCGCCCTGCAACTGCTTAATGCGGCATTTATCGGCGTGCTGGCGGGGATTGGCATGCTTTATTTTCAGGATTTGATGCCTGGACAGGCCGGCGCGGCCACCACCCTGTTTACCAATACGACGCGTGTCGGCTGGATTTTTGCCGGTTCCATCGCCGGTGTGGTGGCGGAGGTCTGGAGCTATCACGCGGTGTTTTATTCCGCGCTGGCGATGGTTGTCGGTGCAGTGCTGTGCCTGTGGAAACTCAAAGACGCTTAGGGCGCGGTATCCGCTTCCAGTTTGATCAGATAAATCAACGCGTCGTCACGGTGGTCGTGGCACATTTCGCGGCTGGCCTGCAGGCTGCCGCAGACCCTGGGCCGCAGCGGTGAATGGAACAGACCGCAACGCAGTTGCTCGCTCAGATGAATGCAGCGGGTATTGGCGGGCTTGCCATTGGGCATGCCGGGGATCGGGCTGGATATTGAAGGCGCAATACAACAGGCGCCACAGTCGGCACGACAGTCCATCAGCAAGTCTCCCGGTGGGCTGGCGGAATTGAAGCGCGACAATATCAGTAGCGCTCATCCGCCGCCAGCATAATCCGGGTTTGCCCAACAATCTTTACATCGCCCCCATTTCACCGCTAATGGGTTGCACTCATATCGGGCAAAAACACGCCGCAAATCGCCCCATTCACACCGATTAATGCATGAAACAAGCGCATTCACGGCTTTACATGCGTCAACCGCACCTGTACCATTGAGCTAGTACAAAAGAACTCACGGCCAACCCGGCCACTCAGGAGCAAAAAATGTCCGCGGACACCATCCAGAAGCTTTCCCGCCCTTCGGTCCTTGGCGGCGCGATGATCATTGCAGGCACCGCCGTCGGCGCCGGCATGTTCTCCATCCCTATTGTCACTTCTGGCGTGTGGTTCAGCGGCTCGGTCGCGCTATTGATTTATACCTGGGCCTGCATGCTGATCTCTGGGCTGATGATCCTCGAAGCCGCAATGCATTACCCAAGCGGGGCCAGTTTCCACACCATCGTCAAGGATCTGCTGGGTAAAGGCTGGAACGCCATTAATGGCATTTCCATCGCCTTTGTACTGTATATCCTGACCTACGCTTATATTTCCGCCGGTGGCTCGATCATCGCCCACACGCTGGAGGGTATTGTTGGCGTTGGGCAAACCACTGCCGGGCTGGTGTTTGCCATCGTGGTGGCGTTTATCGTCTGGCTGTCCACCCGTGCCGTCGATCGTCTGAGCACTATCCTGATTGGCGGTATGGTGATCACCTTTGTGATGTCGGTGGGCGATATGTTCACTCATGTGCAACCGGCGGTGCTGTTCAACCGCGGTGACGACCAGGCCAGCTATCTGCCTTATGCCCTGGCGGCACTGCCTTATCTGCTGACCTCGTTCGGTTATCACGGCAACGTGCCGGGGCTGGTGAAGTATTACCACAAAGACAGCGGGGCCGTGGTGCGCAGCCTGGTGTACGGCACGTTGCTGGCGCTGGCGATCTACATCCTGTGGCAGTATGTGATTCAGGGCAACATCGCCCGTGACGCCTTTCGCCAGGTGATTGCCGAAGGCGGCAACATCGGCAGCCTGCTTAAGCAGATGGGCAACGTGTCCAGCAGCCAGACCGTTGGCCAGCTATTGAGCGCCTTCTCTTATATGGCCCTGGCCAGTTCGTTCCTCGGGGTCTCGCTGGGCCTGTTCGATTATCTGGCGGACTTTTTCAAATTCAGCGATGACACCGCCGGGCGCAGTAAAACCGCGCTGGTGACCTTTGCACCGCCGACCATCGCCGCCCTGCTGTTCCCGAACGGCTTCCTGTATGCCATCGGTTTCGCCGGTTTGGCGGCCACCGTTTGGGCGGTGATCGTGCCGGCAATGATGGCGCGCGCCAGTCGTCGTCGCTTTGCCGAAGCGCAGTATCGCGCACCCGGCGGCCGGGGTATGATCCTGTTTATCATTCTGTTCGGGGTGATCAACGCCGTCGCACACGTGCTGGCATTGCTCGGTCTGTTGCCGGTCTTCAAGTAATACCTCAGGGGATGGCGCCCGCCATCCCTTTTCTGCCCCTGTTTTTGCTCGATCTGCTTGCCTGAAATCATCGGCGCGAGTAACTTGTCGCAACTTCCCAAAAACTCTTTATTGCAGGTTATTTTATATGGCAAAGGCTAACGAAATTAAGCGTGGCATGGCGATCAGCTACAACGGCAAACTGCTGCTGGTAAAAGACATCGATGTGCAGAGCCCAAGCGCACGTGGTGCCAGCACCTTGTACAAAATGCGCTTCTCTGACGTCCGTACCGGGCTGAAGGTAGAAGAGCGCTTCAAGGGCGACGATATTCTGGACACCATTAGCCTGTCCCGCCGTAAGGTGAACTTCTCTTACATCGACGGTGAAGAATACGTGTTTATGGATGATGAGGATTACACCCCTTACATTTTCAAGAAAGACCAGATCGAAGACGAACTGCTGTTCATCCCTGAAGCTGGTCTGCCGGGCATGCAGGTGCTGACACTGGACGGCCAGGTGCTGGCGCTGGAACTGCCACAGACCGTGGATATGGAAATTGTCGACACCGCGCCGGGCATCAAAGGTGCCTCCGCCAGTGCCCGCAACAAGCCGGCCACCATGGCGACCGGCCTGACCATTCAGGTGCCGGAATATCTTAGCCCTGGTGACAAAATCCGCATTCATATTGCCGAACGCCGCTATATGAGCCGTGCTGACTAGTTGAAATTCAGGGGCCGATTATGGCCCCTGTGTTTTATAACAAAGTGGTTCGTTAGTCCTAGATACCCGGGCCTAGCGCACCGAGGGGCGCTCCGGCAGCTAAAGCTGCTACGACCCCTTCGGCACGCTCTCCCTAATATTTGACACTGCCCGTCGTCTGAAAATATTTACGATGGCAATTCAGGGAAGAAGCGGCGTTTGAGCGCCAGTTCAACCCCGCGCAGCTCTGCCAGCCCTTTCAAACGACCAATCGCCGAGTAGCCCGGGTTGGTTTTTTTCTTCAAATCATCCAGCATCTGATGCCCATGATCGGGACGCATCGGTATCGGCCGGGTATCGCCCGCCTGATGACGCCGCTGCTCCTCGCAGAGGATCGCCTCAATCACCGCCACCATGTCAACGTCGCCTTGCAGATGCGCGCCCTCATGGAAACTTTTCGGGTTTTCTTCACGGCAAGTGGCGCGCAGGTGGGTGAAATGGATGCGATCGCCGAAGGTTTCAATCATCCGCACCAGATCGTTATCCGCACGCACCCCATAGGAACCGGTACACATAGTAAAGCCGTTATAAAGGCTGTCGACCGTCTGCTTGAACCACTGCATATCCTCGATGGTCGAGACAATGCGAGGCAGCCCCAGGATCGGCCGCGGGGGATCGTCCGGATGCACCGCCAGCCGCACACCAACTTCCTCCGCTACCGGCACAATGGCGCGCAGGAACACCGCCATATTTTCACGCAGTTGCGCCTTGTCGATGGCATCGTACTCGGCCAGACGGGCACGGAACTGGTCGAGCGTATAGCCCTCTTCCGCCCCCGGCAACCCGGCAATGATGTTGCCGGTCAATTTGGCAACCTCTGCAGCGCTCATGGCAGCAAAACGCTCGGCGGCCTGCTGCTGCTCTTCCTGCGTGTAATCTTGCTCTGCCCCCGCGCGTTGCAGAATATGCAAGTCAAAAGCCGCAAAAGCAATCTGATCGAAACGTAACGCTTTTGATCCGTCCGGCAGCAAATACTCCAGATCGGTACGCGTCCAGTCGAGGATTGGCATAAAGTTGTAGCACACGGTGTCGATGCCGCAGGCCGCGAGGTTACGCAGCGATTGCTGATAATGGGCGATATGCTGCTGATAATTGCCGCTGTGGGTTTTGATTTCCTCATGCACCGGAATGCTTTCCACTACCGACCACACCAACCCCTTTTCTGCCAATAGCGCCTGGCGGGCCTTGATCTCTTCGATCGGCCACACTTCGCCATTCGGGATATGGTGCAATGCAGTAACCACGCCGGTAGCACCCGCCTGGCGCACATCGTCAAGAGAGACAGGATCGTTCGGCCCATACCAACGCCATGTTTGTTCCATTTTTTATCCTTGTAAGAATCGCCCAGTATTATGGAGGGGATAAAGATCGCACAGTTTTGGCAATCTTGTTATACCAAATTGAATTAGATATCAGTTATCTTTCACCTTACTCTTTCGCACCTGACTGTCAAAAGCGAAACCCTGATTGGTTGATCCACTTCACGGTTCTGGCTTATTTTGAGCTGAGCAATGTTATTAGCGCCCATACGGCCTTACACTGGCGGCAGAGACCCCGTGCGAAAAAGGGTAAACGCCGTGCCGTTTTTTGCTCGCAAAACTGGTCTGATAACTTTTGGAAAGTTAACGGCCAGTACCTTTCATTCAGCTTAGGAGCCATGCATGAAGACTATCGCCAACTCACCGCTTCCCGACGCCGTCCTGCAACCCCACTATGACCGCAGCGCGCTGCAAAGCCGTATGGTGCACATTGGGTTTGGCGCTTTTCACCGCGCCCATCAGGCTTTGCTGACCGACCGGGTATTGAACCGCCAGGGAGGTGACTGGGGGATTTGTGAGATCAGCCTGTTTGGTGGCGATCCTCTGTTCCAGACGCTGCGTCAGCAAGACCATCTTTATAGCGTGCTGGAGAAAGGTGCGGCGGGTAATCAGGCGATCGTGATCGGTGCTGTACATGAAAGCGTGCACCGCAAACTGGAAGGGATCGATGCGGTACTGGAAAAACTGGCAGAGCCTCAGGTAGCGATCGTCTCAATGACCATCACCGAAAAAGGCTACTGCATCGAACCAGGCAGCGGAAAACTGGATCTGCAACACCAAGGGATCCGCGCCGATCTGGCGAATCCCGGCCAACCCACCACCGTACCCGGTATTTTGGTCGAAGCACTGCGTCTGCGCCTGGAGCGTGGTCTGCCCGCCTTTACCCTGCTCTCTTGCGATAACATTCCGGAGAACGGCCATGTGCTGCGTAACGCCATCATCGGTTTGGCACAGGCCCGCGACGGGGCGCTGGCCGACTGGATAGCCCAGCAGGTCAGCTTCCCCAGCACCATGGTCGACCGCATTGTTCCGGCCGCCACACCGGAAACGCTGGATGAAGTGGCCGTCGCACTGGGCGGTGTGCGTGATGAATGTGCCATCGCCTGCGAACCCTTTATTCAATGGGTGGTAGAGGATAATTTTGTCGCGGGTCGTCCGGCCTGGGAACGGGCTGGTGCACAGTTGGTGAATGACGTACTGCCTTTTGAACAGATGAAGTTGCGCATGCTGAACGGCAGCCATTCTTTCCTGGCCTACCTCGGTTATCTGGGGGGATATCAATATATCAACGACTGTATGGCCGATGAGTCTTATCGCCATGCCGCGCTCCACCTGATGCTGGCCGAACAGGCACCGACGCTCAGCGTCAGCGGCATCGACCTGGCCGCCTATGCCGCGCAGTTGATTGAACGCTACAGCAATCCGGCGCTGCAACACCGCACCTGGCAAATCGCCATGGACGGGACGCAGAAATTACCGCAGCGCATGCTGGACTCGGTCCGTTGGCATCTGCAACATGGCGGCAGCTACGCCGGTCTGGCACTGGGCGTGGCAGCCTGGATGCGCTATGTCGGCGGCGTGGATGACGCCGGACAAGCTATCGATATTCGCGATCCGCTGCTGGCAACGCTGCAGCAGACGGTGGCCGCAACGCCGGACGATGAACAGCGAGTAAAAGCCCTGCTGGGGTTGAAGGCGGTCTTTGGTGAGCAGCTGGCGGTTAATGAGGAGTTTGTAGCGGCGGTTACCCGCGCCTATCTGTCACTGCGCGATCGTGGAGCGCGACAAACGGTACAAAACTGGGTGTCGACTCAACTGGCGTAGCGCTGGCAATGACGTAAAAGATAAAATATATCCCCTATGAATTTCAAATTACAGCTAGGCGTCAAGCTCGCTCATCCCCAGGCGCTTACTTGAGTAAGTAACTGGGGTGAGCGAGTGCAGGTAACAACGCTGTAACTTGAAAGGCGACGGGGAAATGGCCATGCCGGATAAACTGTCCGTCATGGCCGAACGACTTAACGATAAACTACCGTCATAACTGCAAGGTTTTTCTGCTGATCCACCCACTTCATCTCGGTCGACCCTAAATTCAGTGGAAGTTCTTTGCGTGTAGCATCAAATTTAGACAGTGTCTGTTGGCCTTGATAGTGCTGCCCATTGCGGTAACATTGTGTCTTGGCCGTTGAATCGGCGATGTTCACCGTGCAGGGACTTTCCACAATAGAACCGACAAAACGAATAACCCCGCCAGTGGTTCCTGCATGACTTGCTGCCGTCCATGAAAACAACATTCCTGCGATCAAAAATAACCGGAAGACATTCATGGCAACCTCATTTTTTGTTAAGCCAATTTAACCATAGAGGATCTTCTTAAGAATAATCGCAAGGTCAGAGGAATTATTTGCGGGGTAATCGGGCAATTAACAAAGAAAAAACAAGCTAATAACAAACGGTATCCATGGCTAATTCATGGTTTTACCTAAGAATTTTCCGACAATTTATCGTGGATTTAGCCGGTTAAATATCGCATCTTAACCTGCCAAATTTGTGATCTGGCGCTGGTAAAGTAACCTCATTCGCTCAGACAGAGTTGCACCGCTTATTTATTAATCAATCACTACTATTACATCAGGAATAATCCATGACTAAAACTAACCTGATCACCGGTTTCCTTGGCAGCGGTAAAACCACCACCATCCGTCATTTGCTGGCTAACAAGCCGGAGCATGAACGCTGGGCGGTGCTGGTGAATGAGTTCGGTGAAATTGGCATCGACGGTGCACTGCTGGCAGACAGCGGCGCGGTACTCAAAGAGATCCCTGGCGGTTGCATGTGCTGTGTCAACGGGCTGCCAATGCAGGTCGGGCTGAATATGCTGCTGCAACAGAGTAAACCCGACCGACTGTTGATCGAACCCACCGGCCTTGGGCATCCCAAACAGATCCTGTCGTTGCTGACGCAGGACAGCTATGCCGGTTGGATCGACTTGCAAGCGACCCTGTGCCTATTGGACGCGCGCCAGCTCAGCGAACCGCGTTACCGCGAAAACGAAAACTTCCGCGATCAGCTGGCGGCCGCCGACATTATTCTGGCCAGCAAGAGCGACACTTATCAGCCACAAGATCTGCTGGCCCTGCAGCAGTGGGCGGAACAGGATCCCCGGCAGCGACCGCTTTATCACATCCAACAGGGTCAGGCGGATGTCGCCCTGCTCGACCTTCCGCGCACGAATCGCACAGAATTACCGGATGCGCAGCATCATCATAGCCACAGTAAAACGCAGGGCTTGGCTGCATTGCGACTGCCGGAAAACTCACGCTGGCGAAGAGCGCTCAATCAGGGCCAGGGATTTACCAGCTGCGGCTGGATCTTTGACGCCGAAACCGTGTTCGATACCGTTGGTATCATGGAATGGATACGGCTGGCGCCGGTCGAACGGGCCAAAGGCGTAGTGCGTATTGCTGAAGGCACCCTTTTGATCAACCGTCAGGGACAGGATCTCAGTATCGAAACGCGCCCTGTCGCACCACTGGACAGCCGAATTGAACTGATTCACAACGAGAATGCGGACTGGAACGCGCTGCAATCCAAACTGTTTAACATTCGTTTAAGTTGAGATCTTTACCGTTAGCACCCTTTTCATTTTAGACTTACAACAGGTTATGCCATGACTCGCCGCAATTTACCCTTCATCATTTTCTTCAATATACTGGGCATTGCGCTGTTTTTGTCCTGGTTCCTGCCAGCCAACCACGGCTATTGGTTTACCCTGGACTCGTCGATTTTCTTCTTTTTTAATCGTCATCTGGCGACCGACCCCGCTTTTCTGCATTTGGTGGCCATTACCAATAACCGTGCGTTTGATGTAATTTCGCTGATTGCCATGGGGTTGCTGTACCTGTGCTTTTATCTGCAACAGGATGCCGCCGGCCGTCGCCGTTTGCTGGTCACCGGCGTTGTTATGCTGCTGACCGCCGTGGTGTTGAACCAACTGGGTCATCTGTTACCGGTCAAGCACCCCAGCCCGTCGCTGAGTTTTGATAATGTTAATCGCGTCAGTGAACTGACCGGCATTCCCACCAAAGATGCCTCCAGCGACAGCTTCCCTGGCGACCACGGCATGATGCTGATGATTTTCTCCTGCTTTATGCTGCGCTACTTTAACCGCCGCGCCTTTGCCGTCGCGCTGCTGATCACGGTGGTGTTCTCATTACCACGCGTAATGATTGGCGCTCACTGGTTTACGGATATCGCCGTCGGTTCGCTGTCGGTGGTGTTGGTGGGCGCCAGTTGGTGCCTGATGACCCCGCTCAGCGATGTGTTGATCCTGCGCCTGAATCGTATGCTGCCCGGTAAACACCGCCCAACACAACCATAACCCACCGTTATGACCCGCAGGAGGCCGCCAGCCTCCTGATAATTTCCCCGCCGCTTCCTGTTTATTTCCACATCACCGCGTTAACGCTTCTGTCACCTAATTTCACGCAAAATCAACACAACGGACAATCAGCGTTTTTTATATGATGATTTACATTATGTTACATCACAAATTCATATATAAAAGGGCGGAAAAAGGCTCGCAATCCCCAATTCGTTACGGTAATCTCGGATGCGTTTGTGCCTGGTTTAACTCGACTCAGCATCAAATCCACTAAAAGTGTGCGTTCCAGCACGTTTTCGGCGGTATCTGATTGTCGATAAAGCAGGTGCAGATTAGTCTCGTTCCGTTTGGCATTTTTCAGGTAGCGACTGACGTCGTTAAGGACTTCAAGGGAAAACAATAACAATGGTCAAATCTCAACCGTTTCTGAGATATTTTTTGCGGGTAGTACCTGCAATTGCCGCAGCGGTAATGCTCTCCGCGTGCAGCACGACACACACTTCGAACTTGAATAACGCACAAACTGAGATGCGTGCAGTTAATGACAAAGATGGTCTTTTACTGCAAGCCTCTCAGGATGAATTCGAAGCAATGGTCCGTAACGTTGACGTTAAGTCAAAAATTATGGATCAGTATGCAGACTGGAAAGGCGTTCGCTACCGTTTAGGCGGTGAAACCAAGCGCGGCATTGATTGCTCAGCGTTTGTACAGCGTACTTTCCGTGAACAGTTTGGCATGGACTTACCTCGTTCTACCTATGAACAGGAAGACATGGGCAAGAAAATCTTGCGCACCAAACTGCGTCCTGGCGATCTGGTGCTGTTCCGCGCCGGCTCTACCGGACGCCATGTCGGCATCTATTTAGGTAACGATCAATTCGTTCATGCCTCTACCAGCAGCGGCGTGATGATTTCGAAACTGAGCGATAACTATTGGAATAAACGTTATCGCGAAGCCCGCCGGGTGCTTACCAGCAGCTGACGGAGCAAAACCTGATTGTCCTGAAGACCAAACGAGCGATAGAACGCTGCCTACGAGCAGCGTTTTTTTTTGCGCGGAGTTTCTCCCACTAAGCCCCCCCATTATCTATTTGCGATGTTTTCGACATCCCCGTTTATATTTCGCGAGATTATTGCTGGGAAACGACGCCAACGATGAAAAACTCACCTATTATCGTCAAATGGGAATAACAGCGATAATGCAGGGTTTAAACTATTATCACCGTGGGATAAACGATGAATAATGGCTGCAACACCGTCATTGCGATATATTAGACAGTCACTCTATAACAAAAACAAATTGATACGCCGTGCTCAGGGGGCAGGTTTATGGGCTTGAAAAGGGCATTTGCACGCCACGTCTCGCACAGACGACGCAGCCTGGCTAAAAGCAGTATCGTGGCCCTGGTATTTTTTATCCTGTTTATGGCTATTACGCTTTCTTTGATTAGCCACCAGCGCACAGAATATCAACGTGCGCTAGAACAACGGACGCAGAAACTCACCCTCGAGACCTTTAACAGCCTCACGGCAGTCATGCACCAATTGATGCCGTTAACCGAACGCCCCTGCGCAACCAGCCAGCCAGAACTTACCTACCAGGCAGCCTTCCATTCCGGTGTGCGCACCTTTATGTTAGTGAAAAACGGCTTTGCCTATTGCTCTTCCGCTACCGGTAACATGATGCTGGCGTTAAAAAACATCTACCCGGAAATTGACCAACAGCAACGGCTGGATCTCAAACTGCAGCAGGGTACCCCACTGGTCCCTGGAAAACCGGCGGTTGCCGTTTGGTTGCGTCAGCCAGGTAAGGAAGACACCGGCATACTGGCCACCCTGGATATTGGCCTGATGCCCCAACAGATGTTCGGCACCAGCACCGTTCGGTCCCATGGCGTTGCCATTATTCTGGGCGATCGCGCCCTGACCAGTTTCAGTCCAAACCTGATGCCGCTGAACCAGTTGCCGGACGAAAAGGCCGATCGCATCTCCATCGCCGGCACGCCGATGACCATTCTGTTTTATAACCAAAAACTGACGCCCAACGACATTCGCCTGACGCTGCTGGGCAGCCTGGTACTGTCTTTGATGATCGGCGTGCTGTGCTACTACATGCTGTTGCTGCGCCAAAGCCCGGAGCGGGCAATGATGCGCGGAATCAAACGCAACGAGTTCTTTATCGAATATCAGCCGGTGTTTCATACCCGTTCCGGCACCATCGGCGGGCTGGAAGCACTGATCCGCTGGCAGCACCCCATCGAAGGACGTATTCCGCCGGACCTTTTCATTCCCTATGCCGAGAACGAAGGGCTGATTGTACCGCTGACACGACACCTGTTCCGCCTGATTGCCGAAGACGCGCCCAAGCTGGCGACGGCATTGCCGCAGGGGGCCAAGCTCGGCCTGAACATCTCCCCTTCCCACCTCAATGCCCCCTCTTTCCACCACGACGTGTACGAACTGCTGGCGCAATTGCCGGGGGACTACTTCACACTGGTGTTTGAAATTACCGAGCGTGGCATGGTGGAGGAAGGCAACGCGTTGACCGAGTTCGACTGGCTGCATCAACAAGGCATTGAAATCGCCATCGATGATTTTGGCACCGGCCACAGTGCGTTGATTTATCTGGAACGCTTTAGCATGGACTATCTGAAAATAGACCGCGGCTTCGTCAACTCCATCGGTCGGGATACGGTCACTGCCCCGGTGCTGGACGCGGTGATTTCCCTGGCCAAGAAACTGAAAATGCAAACCGTGGCCGAAGGGGTGGAAACCGCCGAACAGCTGCACTTCCTGAAGGAACAGGACGTTAACTTTATGCAGGGGTATTACTTTAGCAAGCCGCTGAGCATCGATAACTTCGTGGCCTTCTGTAACGCCCATACGGTCATGGACCATCATGTGCTAAAGGACTGAATTTTTTAACTTCTTTACCCTTAGGCACGGCAGAAAATGTTATGCTGCCCCAGATTTCATCGACTTTACAGCAGGAGCTTACCGTCAAGATGTCCGTGCGCGTTTTTGCTGCCCTGGTGCTCTCAGCACTGAGTTTTGGCCTGCAGGCCGAAACCCTCAATGAAAGCTATGCTTTCGCCCAGCTCGGTGAGCCGAAATATGCCTCCGACTTCAGCCATTATGACTACGTCAACCCGGCGGCACCGAAAGGCGGTGACGTACGACTGGCGGCGATTGGCACCTATGATAACTTTAACCGCTATGCGCAACGTGGCGTACCCGGCGAGCGAACCGACGCGCTGTATGACACCCTGTTTACCACCTCAGACGATGAGATCGGCAGCTACTACCCACTGATTGCCGAATCTGCTCGCTTCCCGGCCGATATGCGCTGGGTGGAGCTGGATATTAACGCCCGCGCCCGCTTCCACGATGGCTCACCGATCACCGCTGCCGATGTCGCCTTCACCTTTAACAAATTTATGACCGAAGGCGTACCGCAGTTTCGCGTGCTGTATAAAGGCGTTACGGTCAAGGCTATCTCACGTCTGACGGTGCGTATTGAATTCCCGCAGCCGGATAAAGATAAGTTGTTGGGGTTGTTCGGCCTGCCTATTTTGCCGCAGAGCTTCTGGAAAGATCACAAACTGAGCGAGCCGCTGAACACCCCGCCACTCAGCAGCGGTCCTTATAAGGTCGCCAGTTACCGGCTCGGTCAATACATTACCTATCAGCGCGTTCGCGATTACTGGGCCGCCAATCTGCCGGTCAACCGCGGCCGCTTTAACTTCGACAGTATCCGCTACGACTATTATCTGGATGACAAAGTTGCGCTGGAGGCCTTCAAGGCCGGTGCCTATGACTTCCGCATCGAAGGTTCGCCAAAAAGTTGGGCGACCCAGTATCAGGGCGGCAATTTCGCCCGCAATTACATCATCAAGCAGGACGAAACCAACCAGTCGGCGCAGAACACCCGCTGGATGGCCTTCAATATGAGACGCCCTCTGTTCGCCGACCCTCGGGTGCGGGAAGCGCTCACGCTGGCCTTTGACTTCGACTGGATGAATAAGGCGCTGTATTACAACGCCTATCAGCGCACCAACAGCTACTTCCAGAATACTCAGTATGCCGCCAGCGGCTATCCGGATGCGGCCGAACTGGCGCTACTGGGACCGCTGAAGGGCAAGGTGCCGGCAGAGGTGTTTACCAGTATCTATCAACCCCCTTCCTCTGATGGCAGCGGCAACGATCGCCAAAATCTGTTAAAAGCCACTCAGTTGCTGAAACAGGCCGGCTGGGAAGTGAAAAACCAACAGTTGGTCAACAGCAAAACCGGTCAGCCGTTTAGCTTTGAATTATTGTTGCTGAGTGGCAGCAATTTCCAGTACGTATTGCCATTCCAGCACAACCTGAAACGACTGGGCATCGATATGCAGATCCGTGAAATCGACATATCCCAATTCACCAAGCGCATGCGCGACGGTGATTTCGATATGATGCCGACGGTTTATATGGCGGTGCCATTCCCTAGCCCCGATCTGAAAATACTCTGGGATTCCGAATACATTAATTCCAGCTATAACCGATCGGGCGTCAGCGATCCTGCAGTCGATAGCCTGGTCAGACAGATCGCCGCGCATCAGGGCGACGAGAAAGCCTTGCTGCCGCTGGGCCGCGCGCTGGATCGGGTATTGACCTGGAACCGGTATATGCTGCCAATGTGGTATTCCAACCACGACCGCTATGCCTACTGGGACAAATTCTCCACGCCGTCGATCCGCCCGGCCTACGTGATTGGTTTCGATAACTGGTGGTTTGACGTCAACAAGGCGGCGCGTTTGCCGGCTCAACAACAGTAAGGGGTCAGCGATGACGGCTTATTTGATTCGCAGGCTGTTGCTGATCATTCCCACCCTGTGGGCGATCATCACCATTAACTTTTTTATCGTGCAGATCGCCCCCGGCGGCCCGGTCGATCAGGCGATTGCCACTATCGAAATGGGCCAGAGCAGCGGCTTTGGTGGCGGCGGTGCCGGTGAAGGTTTGGGACATGCGCATATCGGTGTCGGCAGTGCGACGGATGGCCAATACCGCGGCTCACGCGGGCTGGATCCGGAAGTGATCGCTGAGATCACCAAACGCTATGGCTTCGACAAACCGCTGCACGAACGCTATTTCACCATGCTGTGGAATTACATGCGCCTCGACTTCGGTGACAGCCTGTTTCGTGGTGCATCCGTAATGCAGTTGGTTGGCCATAGCCTGCCGGTGTCGATCACCCTGGGGCTGTGGAGCACGCTGATTATCTATCTGGTGTCGATCCCGCTGGGGATCCGCAAAGCGGTGCATAACGGCAGCGCCTTCGATACCTGGAGCAGCACCCTGATTATCATCGGCTATGCCATCCCGGCCTTCCTGTTCGCTATTCTGATGATCGTGCTGTTCGCCGGTGGCAGCTACCTTGACTGGTTCCCGCTGCGCGGTCTGGTTTCCAGCAATTTCGATACCCTGCCGTGGTATGGCAAGATCACCGATTACCTGTGGCATATCACGCTGCCGGTGTTGGCAACGGTGATTGGCGGCTTCGCTACCCTGACCATGCTGACCAAAAACTCATTCCTTGATGAGATCCGCAAACAATACGTGGTCACCGCGCGCGCCAAAGGGCTGGACGAGAGCAAGATCCTTTACCGCCACGTGTTCCGCAACGCCATGCTGTTGGTGATCGCCGGTTTCCCGGCGACCTTTGTCAGCATGTTTTTCACCGGCTCATTGCTGATCGAAGTGATGTTCTCGCTTAACGGTCTGGGGCTGCTGGGCTATGACGCGACCCTCCAGCGCGATTACCCGGTGATGTTCGGCACGCTGTATATCTTCACCCTGATTGGCCTGCTGTTGAATATCCTCAGCGATATCACCTATACCCTGGTCGATCCTCGCATTGATTTCGAGGCCCGCCAATGAGCCGCTTAAGCCCGATCAATCAGGCACGCTGGGCTCGCTTTCGCAGCAACCGCCGTGGCTATTGGTCGCTGTGGATTTTTCTGGTGCTGTTTATCCTCAGCCTGGGAGCCAATCTGATCGCCAATGACAGGCCGCTGCTGGTGCGCTACGAGGGTCGCTTGTACCTGCCGTTCATTATCGACTACAGCGAAACCACCTTCGGCGGTGAGCTCAATACCGTCACCGACTTCCAGGATCCGTTCGTCAAAAAACAGATCGATAGCCACGGCTGGGCAGTTTGGCCACCGATTCGCTTCAGTTACGACACCATCAACTTCGCCACCGAGGTGCCCTTCCCCTCAGCCCCTTCGCGCAAAAATCTGTTAGGTACCGACGGTAACGGCAGCGACGTACTGGCCCGCGTGCTGTATGGCTTTCGTATTTCGATGCTGTTCGGGCTGGCATTGACGCTGTTTTCCAGCGTGATTGGCGTCTGTGTCGGTGCGATACAAGGTTACTACGGCGGCCGCGTGGATCTGTGGGGCCAGCGCTTGATTGAAGTGTGGTCAGGCATGCCGACGCTGTTTTTGATTATTATGCTGTCGAGCATCGTACAACCCAATTTCTGGTGGCTGCTTGGTATCACCATTTTGTTTGGCTGGATGAGCCTGGTGGGCGTGGTACGCGCCGAGTTTCTGCGCACCCGTAACTATGACTACATCCGCGCCGCGCGCGCCATGGGGGTGCAGGACCGGGTCATTATGTACCGGCATATGCTGCCCAATGCGATGGTGGCGATGCTGACCTTTTTGCCGTTTATCCTGTGCGGCTCCATCACCACCCTGACCTCACTCGACTTCCTGGGCTTTGGCCTGCCGATCGGTTCTCCGTCGCTCGGGGAGCTGTTGCTGCAGGGTAAAAACAACCTGCAGGCGCCGTGGCTCGGCATCACCGCGTTCCTGGTGTTGGCCGTGTTGCTGTCTTTACTCATTTTTATTGGCGAAGCGGTACGCGACGCTTTTGACCCCAGCAAGGCGCATTGATATGGCTAGCACTCCTTTGCTTTCAATTCAGGATCTCGGCGTCGCTTTCCGCCAGGGTGACCAACTGAATCAGGTGGTCAACGGCATTTCGCTACAGATAGAAAAGGCAGAAACGCTGGCACTGGTCGGGGAGTCCGGCTCGGGCAAAAGCGTCACCGCGCTGTCGGTGCTGCGCCTGCTGCCTTCGCCACCGGTGGTCTATACCGGCGGTGATATCCAGTTCAACGGCCATTCGTTGCTGCACGCCCCGGAGGCCGAACTACGCAAGGTGCGCGGCAACCAGATTTCGATGATTTTCCAGGAGCCGATGGTGTCGCTCAATCCATTGCACAGCATTGAGAAACAGCTGGCGGAAGTGTTGGTGCTGCATCGCGGTATGCGGCGCGATGTTGCACGCGGTGAGATAATTCAATGTCTGGATCGGGTTGGTATCCGTAACGCCAAAGGCCGCCTGAAAGACTACCCGCATCAACTTTCCGGCGGCGAGCGCCAGCGGGTGATGATCGCCATGGCGGTGTTAACCCAGCCTAAGCTGCTGATTGCCGATGAGCCCACCACTGCGCTCGATGTGACCATTCAGGCGCAAATTCTGTTGTTGCTGAAAGAGTTGAAGCAAGAAATGGGCATGGGACTGCTGTTTATCACCCATAACCTGAATATTGTGCGCCGTCTGGCGGACAACGTGGCGGTCATGCGCCAGGGTCAATGCGTTGAGCAAAACAACCGAACCCGCCTGTTTAGCCAGCCACAACACCCCTATACCCAACAATTACTGGCGGCAGAGAACCTGGGTGACCCGCTGCCGCTGCCGGCGGATGCCACCCCGTTACTGAAAGTGGAAAACCTCCAGGTCAGTTTCCCGATCAGGCGTGGTTTACTGCGCCGCACGGTGGACCAACATTATGCGCTGAAAGATTTGAGCTTTGAACTGAAGGCCGGGGAAAGCGTCGGGCTGGTGGGCGAGTCAGGATCGGGTAAGAGCACCACCGGGTTGGCGTTACTGCGTTTGCTTAATGCCAACGGCTCAATGTGGTTTAAAGGCCAGCCGTTGCACCAGTTCAGCATGAAGCAAATGTTGCCGTACCGCAGCCAGATGCAGATTGTGTTCCAGGATCCTTTCTCCGCGCTGAATCCACGGCTGAATGTGCTGCAAATCATCGCCGAAGGGCTGGAAGTGCACCAGAAACTGAGCGCCGCACAACGAGAGCAGCGGGTGATTGAAACATTGCAGGAGGTAGGATTGGATCCCGCCCTGCGCTACCGTTACCCCACCGAGTTTTCCGGCGGCCAACGCCAACGCATCGCCATCGCACGGGCGCTGATTTTACAACCGCAGTTGTTGATCCTCGATGAGCCGACCTCATCGCTGGATAAATCAGTACAGGCGCAAATCCTGACGTTGCTGAAATCGCTGCAACAACGCCACCGGCTGGCCTATCTGTTTATCAGCCACGACCTACAGGTGGTGCGTTCACTGTGCCATCAGGTGATTGTGTTACGACAGGGGGAAGTGGTGGAGCAAGGCGACTGCCAGACGATCTTTAACTCACCGACCGCCGCTTATACGCAGCAGCTGTTACAGCTGGCGGATTAGCGACGGGAGCTAGAAAGGGTATTGAGCACTCATCTGCTCGGCAATGGCGGCACCTACGTTTTTTAACCGGCACATGGTGGCGCTTTCATCGCCGCGATGCACAAACAGGCAAGGTTCCCCTTCCCACTCTACAATGGCGCAGTCGACCTGAATCTCCTGCAAAGACAGCTTAAGCTGCTGCATCACCTGCCAGGCGTCCGCACCCTCATGGCTGAGCAGTTTCAGCCCCATCAGGTTGTTATCTTCGTCTATTCCGCTGAGCGGAATCGGTTCAACCTTGACGCCGGTAAAACCTGATAGCCAACGATAACTTTGCGGCAAGCGATGAACTACCGAAAGTTGGATACTTTCCACATGAAATCCCTAGTTTGAAAAATGAAACACTTTTTACCTGACAGGGTAACTAAGTTATAGCCGTTGACGCCTGACTCTGCCGCTCATGAATGTTATTTAAATGTAAAATATGTCACAAGCGGTTAACTAGTTCCCTGCGCTTGCCGATGTCCTGCTGTTTTAGTGACTCCCATTGGGGGTCATTTCACGGCATTTTGCGACTCAGCTCGCATTTTTTCGTTATATGTAACCCTTTCCCGCCGCGATCTCAACTCTTTTTTCTTGCAATACGGTTACTTATTGCTCCGCATAATTTTACATTGAGGAAACATTTAAGGTTGTTCAACAGCCAGTGATAACGCGTTAACTCATTGATTATCATTATCACTAAGTTAAATTGCGCAACGTTTCCAGGTCAAACCTATCGGGGAAAGACCGGTTGCAGCCCGGCGCAGGCAGAGCATTTTTTTTAACAAAAAGCACACAGGCAGCACGACAAACCATCGCTTAGCGCGCTTATATTTAGCAACGAATTTTTTATTGCGCCTGAATTTCAGAAGGGAGTGACAGAAGGCTGATTTCACTCAGGCCCAACACCAGATTGAGCCTGAGTCAGAAAGGAGAAACTACGGGGTATCAGGCGACGCTTTATGCCGCGGCCGGCTGGCATACAGATAGAACAGCACCGCAACGATGCTGCACAGCGCCATCGAGGAGACCATCGGCCAGGCACTCTTGCCGGGTGCCATTGCCAGTATCGCCCCCACCAATGCACCGATACTGAAACGCAAGGTACCGGCCAGTGAAGACGCCGTGCCCGCCATATGCGGAAAATCGTCCAGGATCACCGCCATGGCGTTAGATGAAATCATGGCAATACAGCCCAGATACACCGCCACGCCAATCACCAATGCCCAGAACCCCAGGCCAATAGCGCTCACCGCCAGCAACCACAGCCCCATGGCCAACTGAACAAACAGCCCCAAACGGAACATCTTGATCGCGCCCAGCCGCCGGACATTGCGGCTGTTGACCAGCGTCGTCAGGAACAGGAAGACAATATTCAGCGCAAAATAGTAGCCAAAGTGCTGCGGTGAAACATGATTCAGTTCGATATACACGAACGGGCCGGCACTGAGGAACGAGAACATACCGGCAAAGGAGAAGGCGCTGGCCAGCATGTAGCTCAGCACGCGCTTATGGCGGAACAATGAGGCGAAGTTACCCAGCGTGGTACGCAGATGGAATTTTTGCCGCCGCTCTTTGGGCAGCGTCTCTTTAATAAAGAACGCCACCAGCAACGAACCGATCAGCGCCGCGGCCCCCATGGTCCAGAAAATCGCATGCCAACTGAACCACAACAACAGCGCGCCACCGATCATCGGCGCCAGTAACGGTGCAATGGTCATCACCAGGATGACAAACGACATCATGCGCGAGAACTCGTCCTTGGTGAACATATCGCGCATCAGGGCATTAATCACTACGCTGGCCGCCGCCGCCGACAACCCATGCAGGAAACGCAGGTTGATCAGTTGATCGATCGACTGCGCCATGGCGCAGGCACCACCGGCAATCGCGAAGATCAGCGTTCCCCACAGGATCACCGGCTTGCGGCCAATACTGTCCGACATTGGCCCGTAGAACAACTGCCCCAGGGCAAAGCCGAGCATATAGGCGCTGAGCGTCATCTGTACGCTGCCCGCCCCGACGCCGAACTGTTTGGCAATCACCGGCATACTGGGCAGGTACATGTCGATAGCCAGCGGCATCAGCATGGACAGCAGACCCAGAATAAAAATCAAACCGAGGTGAGATGACCGGTTCTGTAACACGTTCGACGACTCCTTCATCAGCCGTAATCTAGTATTGAATTAATCTTGCAGGTGCGGAGCACCGACGCTGGCGATTTCTTCTTCGGTCAGCGGACGGTATTCGCCCTCTGCCAGATCCTCATCCATCACGATGGCGCCGATACGTTCACGATGCAGCTCGAGAACCCGGTTGCCGACCGCTGCAAACATGCGTTTCACCTGGTGATAACGCCCTTCACTGATGGTCAGACGCACCAGCTTGTCTTCAATTTGTTCCAGTTGCGCAGGCCGGGTCAGATCTTTTTCGTTATGCAACTGCACGCCTTCGGCAAATTGCTGTGCGGTATCTTCCGCCAGCGGATGCTCCAGCGTCACCAGATAGGTTTTCTCACAGTGATGTTTCGGTGAGGTGATACGGTGCGACCATTGGCCGTCGTCGGTCATCAACACCAGACCGGTAGTATCGATATCCAGGCGACCGGCAGCGTGCAGCTTGTAGGCCACCGGCTCATCGAGGAAATACAGCACCGTCGGATGATCGGGATCGTCCGTGGAGCAAACGTAACCCTGCGGTTTGTTGAGCATAAAATAGCGCGGGCCATTTTGGCGCTGCAGCGGGTTGCCGTCGAACGCCACCTCCTGCTCCGGAGTCAGTTTCAGTGCCCCGCTCTTCACCACTTCACCGTCCACGGTGACGCGTTTTGCCCGAAGTTCGCGCGCTACCAGCGCACGGCTAACACCTAACTGCTGAGATAAAAACTTGTCCAGTCGCATTGAATCTGCTTTGCCTGTCGTTGTTATGATCGCATTGATCGTATTGCTAAAATATGACACCCGCCGTTGCACCAGGTGCAACAGAGCAGGTTCGAAGAGGGGGATACAGCGATTACTGTCACACGAGTATAGCGATGGAAACGGCCCCCTGACAGAGGTAATTTCCATGCTTCTCGCACCGCGAGTGCTCAGAAGGCATAATAATAGAAATTTTTTAGCCGTCATGGGAGTAAAATGTCACTGTTTTGGTGGGATCAGAGGTTACAAAACCTGTTCCCGACGGCCCCTCTCAACCCACGGCGTTAATTTATGGCCTTTACTCTACGCCCTTACCAACTGGAAGCGGTCGAAGCCACCATCAAACATTTCCGTCAGCACCCGCAACCGGCGCTGATCGTACTGCCGACCGGAGCTGGAAAAAGCCTGGTGATCGCCGAACTGGCGAAACGTGCACGCGGCCGGGTATTGGTGCTGGCCCATGTGAAAGAACTGGTGGCGCAGAACCACGCCAAATACCGCGCCTACGGGCTGGAAGCCGATATCTTTGCCGCTGGACTGCAGCAAAAAGACAGCGCAGGCAAGGTGGTGTTCGGTAGCGTGCAGTCCGTAGCACGCAATCTGCCGCTGTTTGACGGGGCTTTTTCCCTGTTGATTATCGACGAATGCCACCGCATCAGCGACGATGACGACAGCCAGTACCAACAGATTATTCAGCATCTGCAAAAAACCAATCCACAGCTGCGGCTGCTGGGCCTGACCGCCACGCCCTATCGGCTGGGCAAAGGCTGGATTTATCAGTATCACTATCACGGCTTTACCCGCGGTGATGCCAATAGCCTGTTTCGCGACTGCATTTATGAACTGCCATTGCGCTATATGATCAAAAACGGTTATCTGGTACCACCGGAACGGCTGGATATGCCAATAGTGCAGTATGATTTCAGCCGACTGGAGGCCAGACGCAACGGCCTGTTCAGTGAAGTGGACCTGAACCGTGAGCTGAAACAGCAAAATCGTATTACACCGCATATCATCAGCCAAATCGTCGAATATGCCGAAACGCGTAAGGGGGTGATGATTTTCGCCTCCACCGTTGAACATGCGCGTGAGATCCACGGCCTGCTGCCTTCCGGTGAAGCCGCGCTGGTCAGCGCCGAAACGCCCGCAGCCGAGCGCGATGCGCTGATTGAGGCATTCAAACAACAGCAATTGCGTTACCTGGTCAACGTGGCGGTGCTGACCACCGGTTTTGATGCGCCGCATGTCGATCTGATCGCCATTCTGCGGCCAACCGAATCCGTCAGCCTGTATCAGCAAATCGTCGGCCGTGGGCTGCGGCTGGCCCCCGGCAAAGAGGATTGTCTGATCCTCGACTACGCCGGTAACCCGCACGACCTGTTTACGCCCGAGGTCGGGGTCAGCAAGCCACACAGCGACAGCCAGCCGGTACAGGTGTTCTGCCCCGGCTGCGGCTTCGCCAATTTGTTCTGGGGCAAGTGCACCGAGAGCGGCGATATCATCGAACACTACGGTCGCCGTTGTCAGGGCTGGCTGGAGGACGATGAAGGCCATCGCGAGCAATGCGACTACCGTTTCCGCTTCAAAATTTGCCCGCACTGCGGCGCGGAAAATGATATTGCCGCCCGTCGCTGCCACCAATGTCAGGAAGTGCTGGTCGACCCTGACGATATGCTGAAGGCCGCACTGAAACTGAAAGACGCTCTGGTACTGCGTTGTGGCGGTATGGAGCTGCAAACTGGCCGCGATGATAAAGGCGAGTGGCTGAAAGCCACCTATTTCGACGAAGACGGCACCAGCACCAGCGAACGTTTTCGACTGCAAACGCCGGCGCAGCGCAAAGCCTTCGAAATGCTGTTCCTGCGCCCACATCAGCGTGCACCCGGGGTGCCGTTTGCCTGGCAAACCGCCGCCGACGTGTTGGCCCAGCAAACGCTGCTGCGCCATCCGGATTTTGTGGTGGCACGCAAGCGCGGACAATTCTGGCAGGTACGGGAAAAAGTGTTCGATTATCAAGGCCGCTTCCGCCGAGCCAATAAGCTGTATTGATCCTGTCAGCCTGCAAATCGGGCAGGTTTCCATTGCCCTGCGGACGGCTTTCCGTTAAACTGCCGCCCGCTTTGCCTGGGTTCGCCCGGTGCTAAAGCAGGTTATACCCTGCGAATTTCAAGCTGTGGCCTGGAAGACAACGGGTAAATCGAACTTGCTACTGGGTCGCCTGTAGCAGGGTAAATTTTCTTTTTAGAGAAAAAACAATGTTCACTATTAATGTAGAAGTACGTAAAGACCAGGGTAAGGGTGCGAGCCGCCGCCTGCGTATTGCCAACAAATTCCCAGCTATCGTTTACGGTGGCGAAGAAGCTCCAGTTTCCATCGAACTGGACCATGATTCTGTTAAGAACATGGAAATCAAACCAGAATTCTACAGCGAAGCAGTAACTCTGGTTATCGACGGTAAAGAAACCAAAGTGAAAGTTCAGGCTGTACAGCGTCACCCGTTCAAGCCGAAACTGGCTCACATCGACTTCCGTCGCGTTTAATCGCAACGAAATCGAACCTTTCGGGACGCCGAAGTAGAAAACGCCGCAATTGCGGCGTTTTTTATTGTCTGCGATCCGGCGAAATTACTTATTACCGCTATTCTGGCGGCGTTGTAGCTGATCGCGCAGGTTCGGTGGCGTGCCTCTGATGGTTAGCGTATCGGTAGCCGCATCCCAGAAAATTCGCTCCCCCAACAGCATGGCGTCAAAGTTCATGCTGATACCGCCACCGCTACCGGCAAACTTGGTCAACTGACGCAGCGTACCGCGATCGGCCGGGAAGCTGTCTTCCAGTTGATAACCCTGCTCGCTGGAGAACTGCAGAAAATCTTTCTCGCCCACCGATGCAATCTCTTTCGACAATTCCTGCAGCTCAATCTCTTCGCCAGCCTGCAGCTGTTCATTGCAGTAGCTGTAAACCTGCTGACGTACCGACTGACGCTCATTTTTGTCCAGCTGTGCATCGGCACAATAATCGTCAACCGCCTGCAGCAAGCCCCGGTTCTGCGCCTTGGTGTCCAGCCCTTCGGCCGCCGCCAGGAAGTCCATGAAGAAATCGGACACCTTGCGACCCACTCGCCCTTTCAGGAAGGTCAGGTAACGGGTCGACTCCGGATTGGTTTCCCACTCGGTCAGATCGATGCGCGCCACGATATCGGCGTGGTTGATGTCCAGATAATGAGTGGTATTGATATCCAGTTCTTCGTTAACGCGCGAACTGTTGCGGCTGTTCAGAACCGCAATCAGTAAATACTCCACCGCCAGGTAACGGTATTGGCCAAACAGCACCACACCACCTTCGGCAAACGGATACTTGGCCAACTCATCACGCAGGCGACCGGTCGCCGCACGGCTGAAGGCCAAAAAGTCCTTATCTTCCTTGCGGCAGGTACGCAACGCGTCCGCCAGTTCACTGCCTTCATTGAACAGGCCGTAAGCCTTGCTCTTGGCACTGTAGACACGATGCAGCTCTTCCATCATCTCTTCCACCGCCGCATTGGTTGGCAGCAGAGAATCGCGCAGCACCACGTCCAGCGTTTGTTCGTCGCGTTTGACCAACTGGTGCAGAGCGATCTGGTCGATATCCAGACTCATGGTAAATCCTCCTGTTCTTTAGGCGCGTATTCAAACACTGAAGGCTACCGTGCTGCAACTTTTAAGCAGCGATCACATCACCAGCCATCGATAAATTTCCGGCACCCATACAGGCCATAAATAGCTGGAATATCCCATGGAATTCAGGCAGCGGGCCGGTAGCCAACCCGAGCCAGAGACGGGGGCGGCTCGCACAACCCGCGACGCTAGGGTTTGAAAGACAAAGGGAATAGATAAAAGAGCGGAAAATCACTGTCCTATACGGTAAGATATGGGACTTTGTCAGGCGTTGAGCGCAATTTTTATGCCACAATCATCCCGTTACAGTGACGAACACGTTGAACAGCTGCTCTCTGAGCTGGTTAATGTTCTGGAAAAACACCATACTCCCACCGATCTCTCTCTGATGGTGCTGGGTAACATGGTAACTAATCTGATCAACACCAGTGTTGCTCCCGCGCAGCGGAAAACATTGGCAAGATCGTTTGCAGAAGCTCTGCAAGCTTCTATTCGTGAAGATAAAGCGCATTAATAATTAATTATGGTGACAAACCGTCAGCGTTATCGTGAAAAAGTCTCCCAGATGATTAGCTGGGGGCACTGGTTCGCCTTATTCAATATCCTGCTTGCCCTCGGGCTGGGCAGCCGCTACCTGTTTGTCACCGACTGGCCCTCTTCCTTGTTGGGCCGGGTTTATGCCCTGGTCAGCTTACTGGGGCATTTCAGCTTTATCGTTTTCGCCGGCTATCTGCTGGTGATCTTCCCGCTCACCTTTGTGGTGATGTCGCAGCGGCTGCTGCGATTTATTTCTGCCGCGCTGGCCACTGCGGGACTGACACTGTTGCTGGTAGACAGCGAAGTGTTCACCCACTTCCACCTTCACCTCAATCCGGTGGTGTGGGAACTGGTGGTCAACCCGGATCAAAGTGAGCTGGCGCGCGACTGGCAGCTGATGTTTATCTGCGTGCCGGTTATCTTCCTGGTGGAGATGCTGTTTGGCACCTGGAGCTGGCAAAAGCTGCGCAGTCTGAACCGTCAAAGGTTCGGTAAACCGCTGGCCGCGCTGTTTATCAGCGCCTTTTTCGCCTCGCACCTGATTTATATCTGGGCCGACGCCAATTTCTACCGCCCGATCACCATGCAACGGGCCAACCTGCCGCTGTCATACCCAATGACCGCGCGTAAATTCCTTGAGAAACATGGCCTGCTTGATTCGCAGGAATATGAACGCCGACTGGTGCAGCAAGGGAATCCGGAAGCCGTTGCGGTGGAATATCCGCTGAACGATCTGAGCTACAGCGACAAAGGTAGTGGCTATAACCTGCTGATGATCGTGGTGGACGGCGTACGTGAGCAGGATATGAAACAGGATATGCCTGCCCTGACCCGCTTCGCGCAGGAAAATGTCCGTTTCAGCGATCACTACAGTTCCGGCAATCATGCAGATACCGGCTTGTTTGGCCTGTTCTACGGTATTTCACCGACCTATCTGGACAGCATTCTTGCCGCGCGCAAACCTTCTGCTCTGGTCAGTGCACTCAGCGCCCAAGGCTATCAGTTTGGTTTGTTCTCGTCAGACGGCTTTAACGCCAGCCTTTATCGCCAGGCGCTGTTGACCGACTTCACGCTGCCGGCGCCAATACAGCAAAATGACACGGCGACCACGCAACAATGGCAACGTTGGCTGGCCGACCAAAACAGTAACCGCCCATGGTTCTCTTATATTAATTTCCGTGGCGCTGAATCGGCTGCCAATGGGAAAACGCTGGCCCCGGCCGACTTTATTCAGCGCTACCGCGCAGGTGCGCAGGATGTGGATGCGCAAATTGCTCAGGTGCTTAGCACGCTGAAAGAGCGTGGTGTTCTGGATAAAACCGTGGTGGTGATTACCGCTGAACACGGTGTGGAATTTAATGACTCCGGCAAAGGCTACTGGGGCGCAGGTACCAGTTTTAACCAGCAACAGTTGCAGGTGCCGTTGGTTATCCATTGGCCGGGAACCCCGGCGCAGACCATCAATAAACTGACCGGTCATAACGACGTGATGCGCACGCTGATGCAGCGTTTGCTGCACGTGAAAACCAGCCCTAATGACTATTCACAGGGTGAAGACCTGTTTACCGCCCAGCGCAGAAACAACTGGGTCGCTACCGGTGATAACAGTCTGTTGGTGATCACCACGCCAACGCAAACCCTGGTGCTGGACAGCAGCGGTAACTACCGTGCGTATGACAAGAACGACAAAGAGATCAAAGACGAGAAGCCACAGCTCGCTCTGCTGCTGCAGGTGTTGACCGATGTGAAACGTTTTATCGCCAACTAATTGCTTAAAATACAATCAGTCAGTTGGCGTACTCTTGATTTGAGATTGGGAAAGGGTAGTATAATTTTCTATAGCATCGGCATGTAGCGCAGCTTGGTAGCGCACCGTCATGGGGTGTCGGGGGTCGGAGGTTCAAATCCTCTCATGCCGACCAAAAAATACCCATAAAAACCAACCCATTGAGGTTGGTTTTTTTATACCTGCAGTTTTACCATGGTAAAATAATGGTGAAATGCCCGATTAAAACCTGCCCCGTAGCAACGTCCATCTGAACCTTTTTTTGCAGTTTATCCTCGTAGCCTATAGAGACACCAAGGGTCATGGATTACATAACCTATGTAAGGATAACTTGATTAGCTTAATATGAAATAGTTAGCATCCGCCTTTTAAAAAACATACAATCAATATGCCGTAGTATTAAATATATAGGGATGTGATGAAAATACTAATTATTAGACGTGAAAACATTGGTGACTTAATTCTTACGACACCCCTTATTGCTCTGCTAGGCAGAGACCATAAAATTGATATTTTAGTAAATACGTATAACAGTCAGGTGATAGACGAAAATCCGCATCTCAATAAAATTTATCTTTATACGAAACTACACCATGAAAAATCACTTAAAGCTAAAGTTTTCGCAATATTACTGCGCGTAAAGACTTCTTTTAATATTTGGCGCGAGCGCTACGATGTTGCCATTGTGGCCGGTAACTGGGATAAGCGCCCTTTGCAATGGGCCAGGCTATCTCGTGCAAAACGCATTATTGCAATAGGCGAAGATGCTCCCAATGCTGTCACCGATAAGGTGCCATATACGCATGGACATAGACATATAGTTGAAGAGCTAAGTCAATTAGCCAAACCACTAGGGTATGATGAGGCTCCAGGCAAACTTGAACTCTACTTGAAAAAATCTGAAATTATAAAGGCAGAAGCTAAATTGGGTGAAGGAACTGGAGTACCCATTTATGGCTTACAGATAAGCTCAAGAAAGGAAAAGCAGCGCTGGCCTGCTGAAAAATTTATTGCACTTGCGCATAGTTTATCAGAGAGAGAGCCGTGTAAAATTATATTATTTTGGTCTCCAGGTGCAAGTGATAATCCCACGCATCCTGGCGACGATGACAAAGCTAAATATATAGTAAGGCAATGTAAAGACTTTCCATTACTCCCGTTTGAAACGAAAAGTGTTCGTGATCTTATGGCGGGAATGTCACTTTGTGATCAAATTATAACAAGCGATGGTGGTGCACTACACGTAGCTGCTGGTGTCGAACGCCCAGTTGTTGCCCTATTCGGCAATAGTGATGCCTTCTTCTGGAGTCCGTGGAAGGTGCCGGCGCGCGTACTCGAAGCGCCAAACGAGGACGTCTCTAACCTGACAGTACCTGAAGTGTTAGATGCTTTTATTTCATTAAGAGCTGAAGTACTTACTAGTAAAAACCTACCTGTATAAAAGGTATGATTTATGGCAATGTCGCCAGTCCCTATGTAGTACAGCGCCCCCCAAAAAGGAGTGTCGAACGCTCAACGAAATCGCCCCCTCACCCAGGAGGTGCCAGACTTATCCGAGCCATTCATTCTCAGATCTTAGGGATAAACTGGGGTGCCGTGGAAATCTGACCATAGAAGAACACCCAACGTTTCACGAAGTCCACGAGTTAACAGCGCACCTACTCGACAATCAGGGGATCGATCCACAGAGCCAAATGACACACAGCGACGTGGGGAATGGGAGGTTCAAACCCTATCATACTTAAAATAAACGCCATTAAAACCAACCCGTTGCGGTTGGTTTTTTTATCTCTTAAACTCGGCATTCACCCGTGATCGAGTTTTTCCCCTGAGGGCAAACGTCGGAACTCTGCGGGATCACGCCCAATATGGAGCCCAAAGAGCCCGAACACCCTGACAGGGTCAAAATAACCAAAAGAAATAACACCCTTCGCATCCAAAGCTCCTTATCTTTTTGCTATCCGGTTATATCTCATTCATGGCTAACTGTCTTTCAACAAACTGTCAGTTTTCGTGAAAACCTCTGCTCCTCTTCACATTTAGACTTGCGAAAGGTTTGCAGAGTCAGCTCATACCAACAAACTTAGAAAACCTGCTTTTCGGCAGGTTTTTCTATATCCAACAGGTCAAGTAACAACGGCTTTTGGCGCTTATCGCTCCAGCCATTCGACGGCCAATATTCGTGCCTCATCCAGACTGACATCCCTGCCATCCCTGGTGATCGCCATTTTTAACACATCAATGATATCGGCCTTTTCCGTGGCGCGCTCTTCATTAATTAACACTAGAACCGCATCGCCTATTGGTTTGGCCCCTATATTTCC
>NZ_MCGS01000017.1:0-300 GCF_002607755.1 Serratia sp. BW106 | reverse complement strand
CACACAGATTGTCTGATGAAAAAGTAATGAGCAAAAGCGCTACCTGTTGATGTAATGAGTCTCTGACTCATGCTGATACGAACCGATTAAGACGTTCAGTTTAATCGGATTTTCGTGTCCCCATCGTCTAGAGGCCTAGGACACTGCCCTTTCACGGCTGTAACAGGGGTTCGAATCCCCTTGGGGACGCCATCCGATAATGAGTGAAAGACATTATCACCGGTTCTTGCCGAACCGAAAACATCTTAAAGATGACTCTACCGAGTCGTGTTTAAGATATTGCTCTTTAACAATCTGGAA
>NZ_MCGS01000016.1:0-113453 GCF_002607755.1 Serratia sp. BW106 | reverse complement strand
AAATTACATTTACTAATTCCCCTCTCGCCGCATACCAGCGCGGCTAAGGATCTCTTAAGTGAACGGTGTTAGCCGGATGGCAGGTTCTTTATCTTCGCTAACCGAGGTTATTGCGAGTCGATCTCGTCCAGATCGCCCTGGATCGCCTGGGCGTTCGGGTTAACTTCCGGCTTCAGCGAGCCGCCGTTCGCCAGGAAGTCGTTGCGCTGGAAGTAGGCTTCACGCACCATCAGGTACGGATCGGAAGAGTTGTGCAGCAAGCCGTCGGAATCCAACAGTTCGGCGCGGGTTTCAATCCCCTCAACCACCCATTTGCCCGCCGACATCCAGAAGGTCAGGTAGCTCAGCACCGGATAAACGGTATCTGCCCAGTCACCGCCCTCTTCACGCAGAGTGAAGCTGCCATAGCCCGGCAACATCACATAAGGGCCATAACCGACACCATAATGCCCCAGAGTGCTACCGAAACGGTTCGGCTCTTCACGCGCCAGTTTCGGGTTAGCCATGCCAGCCACGTCGATCAGGCCGCCCATCCCCAGAAGGGTGTTGAGGAAGAAACGGTTGAAGTGGATCATCCCCTTGTACGGATCGCCCTTCAGGAAGGAGTTGACCATACTGGCCGGTTCTTCCAGGTTGGAAGTGAAGTTGCTGATACCATTACGCGCCGGCATCGGCAGATAGTTGCGCCAGGCCACGGCCACCGGGCGCAGTACGTACGGATCCAGGACATTATAGTTAAAGTTGAACATCGTCCGGTTAAATCCTTCCAGAGGATCGGATCGCCCTTGTGGTTCATCTTGTGGCGCGCTGGCACAGCCCACCAATAACACCGTTGTGAAAGCCAGCCCAGTCAGGCGAAAGTTCATATTCTTCTCCATGAAAACACGTTCGGTCTTTTATTCAGGGGACCTGTTTGTTTATCTGAACGTCAATTTGCTCTTTACCACTGAAATTCTGCAGCGCACTCTCACCGAACCAGTCACCCGCCTGTGGCGTGGCCAGACCATCCTGAGAAATCCGCACCCGCACCTTGACCTGATGCTGAGCCGAAAGCAGGCGCTCAGGCATCATGGCGTTGCTGTCATCCAGGGAGAATGACAGCGGGAAACGGCTTAAGGGCAGTTGTTTTACCGCCACCGGCACCGGATTGGTGCCATCGGTCACAGAGATCACCAGCGTCCCCTGCGGCGGTAAAGCGTTACTCGCCTGCGGCGATAACGTCACGTTAATACCAAGTTTAACAGTTTCTCCGCCCGCCTGGGATTTTGCTTGTTCAATGCTGCGCTTTAACACCTCGGCGCGCTGATCGTTAGCCGGCAGCAGTTTCAACATCACCTGCCAGGCACCGATCGCCTGCTTGAAATCACCCTGTTCGAAGGAGTTAAAGGCCAATAAGCTCAGCACCCGCAGATTGGTATGATCTTCGGCGATCATTTTACGCAGCATCTGCGTGGCCTGCTTGTTATCCTCTGGATCGTTGGAGCGCGTCAAGACTTCCGCGTAGCCGAGACGAACTTCCAGACTATTCGGATCCAGTTGATAAGCATGAGCGAATGCCTGAGTCGCGGTGGTGGCGTTATTCAGTGCCATACCGACCCGGCCCAGCATCATCCAGTCGTTGATATTACGATCGTCCTGTTGGAGTGAGGTACGCAGGCCCAGGCCGAGACGGGCAATCTCTTCCATACTCAGCGGCTGAGCGCGTTCATTGGCAACCCGCGCGCGCAGATCCGGCATTTGAGCTTCCACCTGCTGCCAGTCCAGCACCTGCGCCAGCCCACCGGTTTTCAGATAAAAACCCAGGGTGACCACCACCAATAACGCGACGCCGGGTACCAGCGCCCAACGGTTGATCGGTTTCGCCTGCGCTTCCTGCTGACCGGGAATATCATTCAACAGGTTTTGCTGCAGCTCCTTCACCAACTCCGGGCGTTCGGCAACCACCCCCTGCTCTTCGTCCTGCTCCAGCTCGTGCAGACGGTCCTGATAAAATGCTTTGTTCAGCGTATCGCGGCTAGCGGCAGTGCTTTTGTCGCTTTGGCGCATCGCCGGCACCACCAGCAACGCCGCAGCGCCAACCAGCAATACAATAATAATCAGCCAAAAAGCCATTAGGGTTTCTTCCTGTCAGTCTCTTTCAGCAGCGCCGCCAGACGCTGTTGCTCCTGCTCGGAGAATTCATCGTTAGCGTTAGCGGCACTGCTGCGGCGACGGCGGGTACGCAGTATCACCACCGCACCGCCGATCAGCACAAACAGTAACGGGCCAACCCACAGGATCAGCGTCGCCGGGGTCACCGGCGGCTCATAGGTGACGAAATTGCCGTAGCGCGCCACCATGTAGTCGATGATCTGCGGCTTGCTCTGCCCCTGCATCATCAGCTCGTATACCTTGGTACGCATGTCCGCCGCGATGATGGCGTTAGAGTCGGCAATGCTGTTGTTCTGGCATTTCGGGCAGCGCAGTTGCTCGGTCAGTTCACGGTATTGCTGTTCCTGCTCCACCGATTTGAACTGATAGGTATCAATAGCCGCAGCGGCGCTCCAGCTCAGCAGCGCGGCAAACAGCAGGGCAATCAGCCTCATGCCTCACCCCCGTACTTTTTGTACAGCGGCAAGACTTCCTGCTGCCAGACGCGTTCGTTCATATCCCCGGCGTGGCGGTAACGAATAATGCCTTGCCCGTCGATCAGGAAGGTTTCCGGCGCGCCGTACACGCCCAGATCCAGCCCGAGCATGCCGTCGCCGTCATACAGGCTGAGCGCATAAGGGTTGCCCAGCGAATTCAGCCAGGTCACCGCCTTGCCGCGATCGTCTTTATAGTTCAGCCCCACCACGCGAATACCGCGCGCGGCCAGCGTATTGAGGTATTGATGTTCGGCGCGACAGGTTGGGCACCAGGTGGCCCAGACATTCAGCAACATCGGCTTGCCATTGCGCAGCACCGCCTGATCGTAAGTCTTGCCGGGGTGATCGAGCGACTCCAGCTTGAAGGCCGGTACCGGCTTGCCGATCAGCGCCGACTCCAACATGGTCGGATCTTCGCCACCGGCATTGCGCGTCAGTTGCACCATAAACGCCGCCACCAGCAGCAGGAACAGGATTAACGGGATAAACAGGAGTTTACGGTTCATGCCTGCTCCTCCAGCTTGCCTTCACGCTTGAGTTTTTTGCTCATCCGATAGCGCGGGTCGAGAATACACAGGATGCCGCCAATCGCCATAAACACGCCACCGAACCAGATCCAGCGTACGAAGGGTTTATAGTACAACCGCACGGCCCAGGAGCCGTCGTCCAGTTCTTCACCCAGTGCAGCGTAAAGATCACGGCTGAAGCCGCCGTCGATAGCCGCTTCGGTCATCATGCTGCGCGCCACGCTGTAGTAGCGTTTTTCCGCGTGCAGCGTCGCTTCCGGCTTACCGTTGCGCGTAACGTCGATGATACCGACACCGCCGGTGTAGTTCGGCCCGCGAATATCGTGCACATCGCGGAACACAAAGTGATAGTTATGGATATCCACGCTGTCGCCAGCCTTCATGCGCACATCACGTTCCACACTGTAGTTCTGGCTGAAGGCAATACCGATCACCGTCACTGCTACGCCAAGGTGACCCAGCACCATGCCCCAGTGACTGCGGGAGAGATGGCTCAAACCACGCCAGAAACCGTGACGGTGGGTGGCACGCTCGTGCAACTCCATCAGCGTCAGGATAATCACCCAGACCGCCATGATCAGCCCCACCACCGTCATGCCGGCGATGCTGTCTTGCAACAGCCACGGCAGCAGGATCGACAGCACCAGCGTAATCACCAGCGCCACGCTCAGGCGGCGCCACAACTTGGTCGGTTCATCACGACGCCAGCGCACCAGCGGCCCAATCCCCATCAGCAGCGCCATCGGCGCCATCAGCCAGGTAAACATGGTATTGAAGAAGGGTTCGCCGATAGAAATACTGCCCAGGCCGAGCTGTTTATGCACCAGCGGCAGCAGCGTGCCCAACAGCACCACCAGCATCGCGGCAATCAACAGTACGTTGTTACCCAGCAGGAAGGTTTCACGCGAGAAAGTCTCATGCTGCACCCGGCTGCGCACCTGCCCACCCTTGACGGCGTACAGCAGCAAAGAACCGCCGATCACAATCACCAGATAGGCGAGGATAAACATACCGCGCGCCGGATCGGAGGCAAAGGAGTGCACCGACACCAGCACGCCGGAGCGCACCAGGAAGGTCCCCAACAGACACAGCGAGAAGGCGGTAATCGCCAGCAGCACCGTCCAGGCCTTGAAAGTCCCGCGCTTTTCGGTCACTGCCAGCGAGTGCATCAGCGCCGTACCGGCCAGCCACGGCATAAATGAAGCGTTCTCTACCGGATCCCAGAACCACCAACCGCCCCAGCCCAGTTCGTAATAAGCCCAGGCAGAGCCCAGCACGATACCCATGGTGAGGAACACCCAGGCCGCAGTGGTCCAGGGACGCGACCAGCGTGCCCAGGCGGTATCGAGCCGGCCGGCCATCAGTGAGGCAATCGCAAAGGCAAAGGCCACCGAGAAACCAACGTACCCCATATACAGCAACGGCGGATGGAAAATCAGGCCGATATCCTGCAGCAGAGGGTTGAGGTCACTGCCGTCGATCGGGAAATTCGGCAAGGTGCGGGTGAACGGATTGGAGGTCATGATAATGAACAGCAAGAAGCCTGCGGTAATCATGCCCATCACCGACAGCACGCGTGCCACCGCATCCTGTGGCATCGAACGGCTGCACAACGCCACCGCCAGCGACCAGCAGCTCAGCAGCAGCACCCACAGCAGCAGCGATCCCTCATGGGCACCCCAGGTGGCAGCGATGCGGTAATACACCGGCAGTTGCGTATTGGAGTTGGCGGCCACATAGGCCACGGTAAAATCATTGGTGACAAAGGCATACACCAGGCAGATGAATGCCAGCGCAATAGCACCGAACATGCCGTAGGTCAGTGGACGCGCCACCGCCATCATGCGGCGATCCTGACGCGCAGCGCCCCACTGCGGGTAAATACTCAGCAGCAGCGATATCGCCAGCGCCAGGCACAGCAGAAAACTTCCCGTTTCCGGCATCATGATTTGGCGCCCTCATTCTGTGGGGTAGCGTAAGCCGAAGCCGGCCCCTTATGATTTTCTTTCATCGCGTCGGCCACTTCCGGCGGCGTGTATTTTTCATCGTGTTTCGCCAGCACTTCACGCGCGTTCACCACGTTGCCTTCACCCAGCACGCCCTGCGCCACCACGCCCTGCCCTTCACGGAACAGATCCGGCAGAATGCCGGTGTAGGTGACGTCGATCGCACCGCGCGCATCATAGACCTTGAAGCTGACCTGCAGCGTTTTCTGATCGCGTTTCACCGAGCCGGGCATCACCATGCCGCCGATTCGCAGGCGTTGGCCCACCTCCGGCTTCTCATGATTTTCGCCCTTGCCCTGCAGAATTTCGCTCGGGGTATAAAACAGATCGATATTGGAACGCAGCGCATACAGCATCAGGGTCGCGGTAAGCGCAACGCCGATCAGCACTACTATCGCCAGATACAGGCGACTTTTACGACGTGGATTCACAATGATTTCTCCCGCGGGTTGGCGGATTTTTGTTTCGACTGCTGCGACTGACGAATGCGTCGCTCGCGCGCCTGACGGCGGCCGATCTCATCGAGCAATTGCCGACGCTGCCAGAAAGTATGAGCCACCAGGCCCAACAACGAGAGCAGCGTGACGACTACCGCCAGCCAGACGTAGAAGGCATAGCCCCCCATGGCGAAAAACCCCTGCCAGGAAGTAAATGCGGCATTCATGGTTGGCGCTCCTTATTGACCAGCCCGGCGACCCATGGACGCTGACTTTCCTGAGACAAAATCAAATTGCGCAGGCGCATCAAAGTGAGGGTAATAAAGAACAGCAGGTAGCCGAGGATCGCCCAGCGCAGCGGGGTGCGCATACTTGGCGCGATACTCTGTTGCATATTGGTCGATCCCTGATGCAGCGTGTTCCACCATTCGACCGAGAAATGAATAATTGGGATGTTCACCACCCCCACCAGTACCAGAATACCGGCGGCGCGGCCCGCCAGGCGGCGGTCTTCAAAGGCGTTGTACAGCGCAATAATGCCGATATAAAGGAACAGCAACACCAGTTCAGAGGTCAGGCGCGCGTCCCACACCCACCAGGTGCCCCACATCGGCTTGCCCCAGGCGGAACCGGTGACCAGAGCAATAAAAGTAAATACCGCGCCGACCGGCGCCATGGCCGCCACCACCGTATCGGACATTTTCATCTGCCACACCAGACCGATGAACGCCGCTACCGCCATCGAACCGTAAATCCCCATCGACCACATGGCGGCCGGGACATGGATATACATGATGCGGAAGCTGTCACCCTGCTGATAATCCTTGGGGGCAAAGCCAAAACCCCATACCCAACCCAGCAGCAGGCAGGCCGCACCGGCCAGCCCCAACCAGGGGATAAAGCGGCCACAGACACGATACAGCCGTTCAGGCTGGGCAAATTGATGTAACCATTTCCACATTGTCGTCATTGCTCACGGTAAATTTATACGGTGGCCGCCCCGTTGACCAAGGCGACGAAAATTACAGTGCGGTGGAACACGCTCTTGATGGCGTTAACCCGCATTTCAATAAGTTAGCTAGTGCACGCTCACACGCAGCGCCGCTGCGGTGGCGAATGGCGCCAGCGTTATGCTGCCCGCCAGCATCGCGCCCAGAATCGCCAGGTAACCGTCTATCGGCATGCCCATAGACGCAGCATCAATGGCGGCGGTGGAAAATATCAGCACCGGTATATACAGTGGCAACACCAACAGGCTCAGTAATACACCGCCCTTGCGCAGCCCGACGGTCAGCGCCACACCAATAGCGCCGATCAGACTCAGCGTCGGCGTCCCCAACAGCAGTGTAAACGCCACCGCCAGCCAGGTATTCATATCCAACGACAGTAACAACGCCACCAGCGGCGACAGGATTAACAGGGGTAAGCCTGTTACTACCCAGTGAGCACACACTTTGCCTAACACCGTCATTGGCAGCGGCGTCGGCAGCAACAGCAGTTGCTCCAGCGAACCATCCAGAAAATCATCGCGGAACAAACGCTCCAGCGACAACAACGCCGCCAGCAGCGCGGCGACCCAGATAATCCCCGGCGAAATACGCGCCAGTAACTGCGGCTCTGGCCCGATCCCCAGCGGAAACAAGGTGATAACGATCAGGAAGAACCACAGCGGATTAACGATTTCCGACCCTTTGCGAAAGGCAATCTTCAGCTCACGGCGCAATATAGTCAAAAACATCAAACACTCTCCGCGCGGTTTTCCGTCAGGCTGATTTTTCCTACCGCCTGCGTTACGCCGGCCAAATCCTGATGCGTGGTCAACAATACCATGCCGCCCTGCTGTGCATGTTGCTCAAAAAGGCTAATTAATTCAGCCACGCCCTGCTTGTCGATGGCCGTCAGCGGCTCGTCCAGGATCCACAGCGGGCAATCACTGAGCCACAAGCGCGCCAGTGCTACCCGGCGCTGCTGCCCGGCGGAAAGCTGCGCCACCGGCAAATCCTCGTAGCCCACCAGCCCGACCTGCTCCAGCGCCTGCCAAATGGCCTGACGATCGGGCGTGGTACGTACCGCCTGGTAAAACTGCAGGTTCTCAAAAGGTGTTAACTGGGCTTTAATTCCCGGCTGATGGCCGAGAAACAGCAGATCCTGGTAATAACGTTCGCGATGGCGCAACGTATTTTTCCCCTGCCAGCAAACTTCCCCCCCCTCCGGCCGCGCCAGACCGGCCAAAATACGCAACAGGCTGGTTTTGCCCGCGCCGTTCGGTCCTTCCACCTGAATAATATCGCCCGGTTTCACCGTAAAGCTTAACCCGCTAAACAGGGTGCGCTCATCGCGGACGCAACTCAGATTTTTAGCTTCCAGCATCGGGAGAACTCATATTTTTCTTTGGGATAGCGATCATAGCATAAGCCATGCTGCGGCACGTAGCCCGCCGCGGGTCACTCAGCTACTCCAATAGGGGTAATATTGCGCCCCAGATCAATAATGCGAAGAAAAAACCGACGGCGTTAAACTCTTGTTACTTTTTTCTGCAATTTGCGACATGGCTTTCGCCGTGCCGACACGCCAACTATGCTTAATCCGTGACCCAGACAGCAGTTAAAGGAGAGAGCAGATAATGAGCGACCCACAACAGCGCCCTGATACAGATAGCGATGATCATCTGCAGGTGGAGAGCAAGGAGCATGAACAGGGCAAGAGCGAAATAGAGGTAAAGGAACAAAACCTGCCCTCACGCGCGGCAGCGGTGCATGAGCAGATCCGCATGGAGGGTGAGAAAGAGCTGGAACGCGATTGGCTGGCTTTACTGTGGTCAGCGGTGGCCGCCGGGTTGTCGATGGGGGCTTCACTGATGGCAAAGGGCATTTTTCATGCCCGTTTACCGGACGACCCCAGCCGCTTCTTTATCGAGAATATTGGCTATACCTTTGGCTTTATCATTGTGATTATGGCCCGTCAGCAGCTGTTTACCGAAAATACCGTGACCGCCGTGCTGCCGATCATGCATAAACCGACGCCGAGAAATTTCATCATCCTGTTCCGCCTGTGGGGCGTGGTGCTGCTCGGCAACCTGATTGGCACCGGGCTGGTGTCACTGGCATTTATTCACATGCCGATTTTTGATGAAAGCACCCGCAGCGCCTTCGTTAGCCTGTCGGAAGAAGTGATGCAAAACTCACCGTCAGAAATGTTCGCCAACGGTATTATTGCCGGCTGGATCATCGCCACCATGGTGTGGATGTTCCCTTCCGCCGGCGCCGCCAAGATTTGGGTGATCGTCCTGATGACCTATCTGGTGGCGATCTGCGATCTGACCCATATCGTGGTCGGATCGGTCGAGATCCTTTATCTGGTATTTAGCGGTGTGATCCCCTGGCAAGATTTTATCTATCCGTTCGCCATTCCGACGCTGGCCGGCAACATTATTGGCGGTACCTTTATCTTTGCGTTAATCAGCCATGCACAGATACGCAATGATATGAGTGATAAAAACAAAGCGGCGCGGCTGGAGGCAGAAAAACAGACTGCCGAGGCGAGAAAACCGTGATCGCGGTCAGCGCAGCACACGAAATTCCGCGCATATTGGCGAGGGAATGAGCAAACGCACCGCTAAGCGCTTATTCTGCGGGTAAAAAAAGGTATACTGCCCCGGCAGCCTCAGGTTGCCAGCCCGCAGCGTCCCCGTAGTTAAACGGATATAACAAGCCCCTCCTAAGGGCTAGTTACTGGTTCGATTCCAGTCGGGGACACCATTAAGCCTGCCTATTCAGCACTTTCGCCTCCCCAAGCTCCCTTGCCTCACCAGGCCTTAAAACTTCCCGTGTTATCAGCATGATGCATCACCCTGCCTCACAATCTGGCGCAAGGTCGACTATTAAAGGTATAATCTCACACACGATTTAATTGATTTTAGAAACGAACATGACAAAACTCACATTACAAGAGCAGATGCTTAAAGCCGGATTGGTCAACAGTAAGAAACTGGCGAAAGTGCAGAAAACCGCTAAAAAATCGCGAGTTCAGGCTCGTGAGGCCAGAGAGGCGGTGGAAGTCAATAAAAAGGCACAAGTTGAACGTGATAAACAGCTTAGTGAGCAACAAAAGCAAGCGGCCTTGTCTAAAGAGTATAAAGCTCAGGTTAAACAGTTAATTGAAATGAACCGGATCGTTATTTCAAAAGGCAATGTTAGCTATAACTTCACAGACAATAATTTAATTAAAAATATCAGTGTGGATAAAACGACGCAATCCCAGTTAATCAGTGGTCGTCTCGCCATTGCGCGCCTGGTTGCTGATAATGGCCTTGATAACGATTACGCTATTATCCCCGCAATCGTGGCAAATAAAATTGCGCAGCGTGATGCCAGCAGCATTGTAGTCAGTAATGTACTGAGTCAGGAGGATCAAGACGATGAAGATCCGTATGCCGATTTTGTCGTGCCTGATGATCTAATGTGGTAAGAAATGCTTGGGGCAACGGACAATAACCCTTGCCCTCACCTCTCAGTTCCGCCCGCCCTGGTCGGTAATAATGCCAAGCTATATTCCATGAAAATATTAAACCCAGCGCAAACAAATTATTCAAATATCGCCACCCCTCATAAATAAGTGAATTCTCATTTTATATCCATAAATTAAAATGCTAACATTGGTAACGTGACGCGAATGGAGTAATAGCATGTTCCCCAACAAAAAATATTCACAACGAGCCAATCCGCTGACCAGTTATCAATTTTCACGCTTGCATACTTTTGAATGCGTCGCCCGTCACCTCTCCTTTTCATTGGCGGCAGAAGAACTGTCAATTACCCCCAGCGCCGTAAGTCACAGAATAAACTTGCTTGAGAAAGAGTTGGGCTTTCTTTTATTTCAGCGTTTTCACCGCAGAATTACGCTAACGCCGGAAGGCGAGCGGATGCAATGGTCGTTAAGCAGCTCCTTCGATGCTCTGACTCAGGAAATTCTTGATATCAGGAACCGTGAATTGACGGGCACCCTGACCATTTACTCCCACCCCTCCATCGTACAGTGTTTGCTGATACCGAGGATCGGTGACTTTATTGCCCAGTATCCCACCGTTCATTTAAACATTCTCACCGGGCAGGAAAACATTAACCTGGCCAACAGAGGGGTTGATTTAGCCCTTTATTTTGGCCGGCTGCCGTCGGGCCAGCAGCTGGATGAAGCCTTTATGTCAGAGTCCATGGTCCCGGTCTGTACTGTGCAGTACGCCAAAACGCATAACCTCTACAATGCTCCTGAAAATCTGGCGCACAGCACCCTGTTGCATGACAGATATAATTCCGGTGAAGACGAGTGGCAAACCTGGTCACAACATTTTGATTTGGGCCTGGATACCGACAGCAAAAGCATGGAGTTCGATCGTTCTGACCTGGCGGTGCTGGCGGCGACTCAACACCTGGGCGTTGCCATGGGACGGCTTAACCTGGTGCAAGACTGGATCAAAAGCGGCGAACTGATTATCCCATTTCCCCACATGATCCTGCCCTGCGAACACTGTTATTTTGTGTCGACCGTATCCGAACGTCAGTGGCCGAAGATCATCGCGTTCAAACAGTGGATGATGAAGATAGAGCCTCTGGCCTGATTGCCAGAGGTTTAAAATGATTACCACTTCTTTGGGGTATAAGAAAATTCAAGTGCGCAGCTGTACAACCGCCCGGCCTTTGAATAATAAATATGCTTGCGGCCGTTATCCCACACTACTGTAGCGTTATTAGAGAATTTTATTATCTCAACCGGTGTCTGGTTAGATAACCGACCGCGCTTAGTGCTTTTCACCACGAAAAAGTCACCATTATCACTGAGTGTAATCAAAGGATAACCCCAGGCATACTTTGATATTTGCACAGTAATGGTGAATTGACTTTCACAAGTAATTTGATAGGTATTAACATCTACATCCATAGCTTATATTTTAGGTACAATTCCTCTATTGAGATAAAATAAATAAGAACAGCTCACGACAATCAATCCTAAAACGATCAGCACAGAACCCAATATAAACTCAATCTGCAGCGGCTCCCCCAATATCACCACGCCGGCTAAAATTCCAAAAATGGGCGTCATAAAAGTCAAGATACCCAACGAGGACGCCTGATAATGACGCAGTAAAGAAAACCAGATCAAATAGCTGATAAAAGAGACCACTACCGTTTGGAATATCAGGCTGCTCCAGGCCACAGCACTCAAAGTGAAATGAACGTTCTCCGTGGTTAGCGCCAACAGAGATAGCAGAATGCAGGCACCCGAGAGCTGGAACAACAGGGTCTGTTTTGACGAGCAGTTTGCCAGCCCGGTGGTGCGAATGACGATGGTCGAACCGCCCCAGGACATTCCCGCCAGCAGGCCGTAAATATCACCACGCAGTTGGCTTTCTGCGCCCGAGCTACCACTCATGCCGGAGATAGCCAGCACCACACCGCCGAAGGCGATGGCAATACCGACCCACTGTATCAACGACAGCCGTTCATGCCGAATAACAAAATGCAGCCCGATGGCGGAGAATAAAGGTGCGGTATACAAAAATACCGCCATGTGCGACGCGCTGGTATAGCGCAAACCTTCGGAGACGAAAAAGAACTCCAACGCGAACAACCCCCCAACGCACAGGCCAGCTAACAGCGTGGGGCGATCGAAAACGAACTTTTCGCTTCGGTAGCGCGCCAGGAGGTAAACCGCCAGGGCGGCAATGCCCGACCGAATGGCGATTTGCAGTACGGCAGAAATGTCCGGCTCGGCGGCCTTGATCGCCACCTGCTGCAGCCCCCATATGGCGCATATCATCATCATGGCGGCGGCAGCCCTGCTGTCTATGTTGTTTCTGGCACTCATCACACCACCTCAAGCCGCTTAAATAAAAATACACTCTTCCCTCACCGCTAATAAAAAGGTGATGGATAAATCCGAGAAAAATATAAAAGGTTAGTCTTTATAAACCACTATTTCCTGGTACATCTTAATCACTTCGCTATCACTGTCGACTTCACCGGTATATTCCGTTTGTTGCGCTACATGGGTCACCTTCCAGCCCCGTTTGGCCAACTCAGGGATAGTGACTCGCCCAATATCACGACAGGTAAAGATCGTGTCATCACTCAGCCTAAGATTGCCAATACTTGCATAATCATAAGCTTGTGACTGGCAAACGTGCGACTCGGCCGCCATCAACGGCAATGGCAACAGACCGATAGTCAACATTAAATACTTTTTCATAACCCTCTCCATGATCCTTATTAGCCTTATCCATTTTGCAGATATCACCCTAGTCAATGACGTTATATCCGCTTATTTAAATATCGTTCTGCGCGGTGAAATTACACGGCATCTGCCCTTCACTGACAAGTGAAAAATATAAACCTTCGTGTTAGATGAATTCATCCGAGCATCATCGTCATTGTTGTGCCATTAAGTTAAGTTTTTCCATCGCCTGGCGGCATCGCAGCACCGCACTGCTGCCAGTTACAAAAAAAACCAATAATTAGCAGGAAAAGTAACTTTTTGTGACGCACGTTATGTTACATATGCATTTCGCTTTACCCACGCTAAAAGCAATGAAAACGCTCAGAAAACTTCCTGAGCAAATCACTGATGCCAGAAGGTTCAGTGAGGTTGGCAAGTACACACAGGGATATAAAATGACATACAAATTGCGCGCATTAACTCAGGCAATTGCTCTGGGATTGGTAGTTGGCAGTGCTTCTTTCGCTGCTCAGGCTGAAATCACCCTGCTGAAGCAGGATCCACAAGCGGGTGATCCGCTGAGCCGTCTTAACTTTACCGTCGGCGGCAGTATCCGCCCGCAGTTCAACAACATGACCGGCGATGGCGATAAAGGTTCTTACAAACGTAACGGTTTCGACGGCGGCACCCGCTTCCGCTTTGCCGCCGATTACTACCTGTTCGATGACATTAGCTGGATCAGCTACTACGAGTTGGGGGTGAATATCCCTGCGCTGTTCAACTGGGATAGCCACTATGCCGACGGTGCCAACAATACCAGCCGTCGCATGCTGTACACCGGTCTGAAAAGCAAAACCTGGGGACAATTGACCTTTGGTCAGCAGAACAGCGTGTACTACGACGTGGTCGGCGCCAAAACCGATATCTGGGATTACGACATGCTGGCCCAGGCTCCGGGCAACGGTATCAACGGGGATTACGACGGCTCCTACCGTTCACGCAAGATGCTGAAGTACAAAAACACCTTTGGTGATGCTGACGTTTATGCCTCATACCTGTTCAGCGATAACGAGTACCTGCCGGGTAACGGCCTGCGCTACAAGCGCGAAGGCGGGGGTTCACTGGGTGTGGATTACCACCTGACGCCGGATCTGACCTGGGGTACCGCGTGGAACTATACCCGCGCCGAAATGCGTGATCCTTCCAGCAACAGCACAAAAGATTACGACCAAAACATCCTGGGTACTGCGCTGAGCTGGAAACCGGATAACTGGACGTTGACCTTTGGCGGCGGCTGGTACAACAACTTCCTGACCACCAAAAAAGCCAACGTTAACGACTACTTCGCCGGGGACGCCTGGGGTATTGAGTATCTGGCCGGTTATACCGTGCCGGTTGGGCAATATGCGGTGAAATCCGTGATGCCGTACTTTATGGGCGACCGTCTACAGTACGTCAGCGGCCGCGACTATCAGCGTATTGATAACGGCCTGGGTGTTACCGTGCAGTTTGATTACGGTTTCCGCGTAGATGTGGAACACGTGCTGACTTCAAGCACTGACAACCTCGGCGATATGACGCTGGTGCGTCTGCGTTACGATTTCTAATTGCTAGCGACATAAAAAAGGCCGCTTAAGCGGCCTCAGACTACGGACAAAGCCCGTTATTAGGGAGAGCGTGCCGAAGGGGTCGTAGCGGCTTGCCCGCCGACCAATTTGCCGGGAGCAAATTGGAACGACTCCGTCGGCCCGTAGGGTGGGACACACGGACGTGTCCCATAATGGCCCCTCGGTGCGCCAGGCCCGGGTATCTCGGATTCAAAAACAACTTTGTCATCAAAATCAGGCCGCTTCTGCGGCCTTTTCCATTATTTGCCCAGCATCAGAATCCGCCACGCGCCGAGCGACCCACCGCTTCGCCCAGTTGCCACACCGCCATCGCATAATGAGTGCTGTGGTTGTAGCGGGTAATGGTGTAGAAGTTAGGTAAACCGTACCAATACTGGTAACTGGTCCCCATATCCAGGCGCAGCAGGCTGGCTTCCTGATTGCCGCCAAGCGACCCTTGTGGCGTCAGCCCGGCCTCAGACAAACTGGCAACCGAGTAGCGGGTTTTAAAGCCATTCTCCAACCCCGGAGCCTGACCGTTGGCCGGCACAGCAACAGGCTCACCCTTGGTCCAGCCGTGCGCTTTGAAGTAGTTGGCGACGCTGCCGATGGCATCCACCGGATCCCACAGGTTAACGTGGCCGTCACCGTTGAAATCAACCGCATAACTCTTGAACGAGGACGGCATAAACTGGCCGTAACCCATTGCTCCGGCGAAAGAACCGCGTAACTCCAGCGGATCATCCCCTTCAGTACGCGACATCAGCAGGAAGGTTTCCAGCTCGCCGGCAAAGTAATCGGCACGACGTGGGTAGTTGAAGGCCAGAGTAGACAGCGCATCGATAATGCGGGTTTTACCCATCACGCGGCCCCAACGGGTTTCAACGCCGATAATGCCGACAATAATCTCTGGCGGCACGCCGTAAACCTGGTAAGCACGTTGCAGCGCGTCCTGGTACTGATTCCAGAACTGCACGCCATTTTGCACGTTATCCGGCGTGATGAACTTATTGCGGTACCGCAGCCAGGAACCGTTCGGGCCGGACGGCGCCTGAGTGGTTGGCGTCGGTGCCTGGCGATCCATCAGCCGCAGTACAGAGTCCAGGCGTTTGGCCTGGGCCAGCACGTCATGCAGTTGCTGACGATCAAAACCGTGTTCCTGCACCATTTTATCGATAAAACGGGCGGTGTTCGGATTGTTGGCGAAATCACCGCCCAGCGGCTGGCCGGAATGCGCTGGCGTCAGCAAAAAACCGCCTTTGACGCTGTTGTCCTGAGGCGTGGCTGGGGTCGACTTCGGCCCGCTGCTACAGGCAGTGAGTAAGGTAAGCAGGGGGAGAAGAACAACTAAATGACGCATCGGATATCCATATAAGCCAGGCCAGTGATAAGTGTGGGTTATGTTAATCCATTGTCAGGTGCGAACAAACTGGATTATGTTGCCGATCATGGCGTCTTGACGCCAAAACCTTATAAAACGTGACGGGAAGCACAGAAACAAGGAATTACTTAGGGTAAGCAACCGCACAAACAGAACCTAAACATTGAATAAATGAGAACAATTATCATATTGACTCAAAAAAAAGCATCACTACACTCCCCCTCTTTGGCTGACTGCGCTGGCAGTCATCACTGAAACAACGGAATGTCACTGTGGAAACTCTAGGACAGATCGCTAAAAACATCTTTAAACGCCGTATTACCCGCAGGGAATATGTTTTCTCGGTGGCTGTGTTCGCCGCCGGTCTGACGTTGCTGTCATACCTGTCACCCTATCTGGATAAAAATCTTTTTCGCGCCTATGCGCACAGCGACATTGCCGAGTTCTTTTCGGTATTTGTCTATTTACTGTGCATTATGTTCTGGTCACTGAGTTGGATAAGTTTAACCGTCTGGCTCGTCGCCCGTACCGCCTTTCGTCTCAATGACGTCGGCACGCCTGGCTGGCCGCTGGCACTGGTGATGTATCTGCTTAGCGTGGTGAATAACTATTATCCCGGCCCGATACAGCGCTGGCTGGTGGTTATCAGTCTGATTGGCGTGGCCTGCGCACTGTTGTTACCTACCGGATGGCGCACGCGCAAAGCGGGTTAGCCGTCAGTATCGCCACTGGCTATCTGTGGGGCAAGCGGTCACAATGCCGCATCATTCCCGGCCCAAACAGGAAATACCATGTCTTGCCACTATCCCGCCCACTACGCCTTTGATAACGACAGCGATGCCTGGCAGATTCACTTTCGTGATTTCCCTGAACAACAGGCCGCCTGCTATAAACGTGAAGACATAGAACTGGAAGCGCAGGAAAGTCTGCTGATTGCCATTGCGCTGGAAATGGAAGAAGGCCGCCCGGTGCCGCCCCCTTCCCGCCCCCTGCCGGATGAACTGGCGATCCACCTGCCGGTGCTGGTTAAACTCAAGCTCGAACTGCATAACATTATGCTGGCCGGAACCACCTCAAAAGCGGAACTGGCACGTAAACTGGGCTTTAACGCCGGGCAAATGGATCGCCTGCTGGACGTTGCCTACGCCTCCAAGGTCGAAGCTCTGGAACAGGCTCTTTACCTGTTGGGCTATGAGATACAAACTTCAGTAGCAGAAATTCGCCAACAATAAAAAATATTTTTGCCGGGGGCTAAATTTCCGCCACTTTTCGCCGATGTGTTCATTACCGAATCATCAAGAGCAAAAGTGAAGGCTAAAAATGGAGTGGAGTCGCCGCAATATCTGGACCGTTATTCTGCTGTCGTGCCTTGTCTTCTGGGCCATCCTGCTGACCGGTGCCAACGCCGTCGCCTGATCCCTTTTCATAACATCACAGCAAACACAATAATAAAGCCCGCTCAAGCGGGCTATTCCCCTTTTCCCTGATAAAAAAGCGAAATAAAAATCGTTTAAAAACAGTCTGCACTGGTTAAAAAACCGTCAAAAAATGTGATCAAAAACACAGTATTGTAATCTGGCTGGCATCGGGAGTACATTAACGCCGATCCTGTCGTGGTTCATGTTTTACCTCACGGACTTTGAAGCACGACAACCGGGTAATCTGTGGTCAAGGACGTTGTTCTTCCTATTGAAGGATCCGCCTCTCCATTGCCGACTACCCACAAAATACTCAGCACAACAATCGGGATCATTGGCTTGCGAGGGACTCCAGACGGGAGTTGTTCAGTGAAATATTTTGTATTTGGCGTTTCATTCATGTTGGTTACATGGATTGGCACCTTTATGCTGATGGTTGCATAACCACGGCATGACCGGGAATATAGATACATAGATAAAGGGGCGCACCAGCGCCCCTTTGTTGTTTCTGAATCTGGGCTATTTGCCCGGCATCATGCGGCGTAAGGTGTCATCCTTGCGCAGATAATGGTGGTAAAGCGCCGCCAGCGTATGTGCACCAATGATAAAATAACCGGTATTGGCCAGGGTCTCATGAGTACTTTTGATGAGCCGACGCAGCAGGGGATCCGGCGTAACGAACTGCGGCACCTGCCAACCCAGTAGCACCCACTCCTTCCCGCCATAAGCCAGCGTCAACACCCCCAGCACCGGTAAAGCCAGGAACAACAGATACAGCAACCAGTGGAAAATTTTGGCGCCCCATTCCTGCCATTCTTCAAGCGGCGGTGTGGTGGCCGGCGTGCCATGTCGCCGACGTAACCCCAGCCGGATGAACATCAGCAAAAAGACCGCAAGGCCAAAATTAAAATGCAGATTTTTTACCAGCGATGCCAGGTCATCCGGCACCGAATCCTTTAACAGCATCGCCGCATAGGTGAGGATCACCATCAGTAGCGTCAGCCAGTGCAACACAATTTGTGATTTTGCATAACGGTTACCCATACACTCATCCTGATAAATAAAGAAAATCTTATTGGATCATAGTGGGTAAATGATGAAGAAAACCTTAGCGGCGAGAAAAAAGGCCGGTGCGAATGCGCCGGCCTGAAGCAATTATTTGGTGGTGCTCGGTTTGATCAACCCATCCGCCCGGAACATGGCTTTGATACCGCGTACCGCCTGACGGATGCGATCCTGATTTTCTATCAGCGCGAAACGCACATGGGTGTCACCGTAGTCACCAAAGCCGATACCTGGCGATACGCAAACCTTGGCCTCTGCCAACAGGCGTTTGGCAAACTCCAGTGAACCGAGATGCGCATAAGGCTCGGGAATTTTGGCCCAGACGTACATCGCAGCCTTCGGGTTTTCCACCATCCAGCCCGCTTCATGCAGCCCTTTCACCAGCACATTGCGGCGCTGACGGTACTGTTCCGCGATATCCCGCACGCACTGCTGATCGCCTTCCAGCGCAGCTATGGCGGCCACCTGCAGTGGCGTAAAGGTACCGTAGTCGTGGTAACTCTTGATGCGCGCCAGCGCGTTGACCAACTCCGGGTTACCGACCATAAAGCCGATACGCCAGCCCGCCATATTGTAACTTTTAGACAGGGTGAAAAACTCCACCGCGATGTCCTTGGCGCCAGGCACCTGCATAATCGAGGGTGCTTTCCAGCCGTCATACACAATGTCGGCATAGGCCAGATCGTGAACCACCAGCACGTCGTATTGCTTGGCCAGCGCGACCACGCGTTCAAAAAAGTCCAGTTCCACACACTGGGCGGTCGGGTTCGAAGGGAAGCCGAGGATCATCATTTTCGGACGAGGAATGGTTTCACGAATGGCGCGCTCCAGCTCACCAAAGAAATCCACGCCCTCCACCAACGGCACCGAACGCACCTGGGCGCCGGCAATCACCGCACCGTAAATGTGGATCGGATAGCTCGGATTCGGCACCAGTACGGTATCGCCGTGGTCGAGCGTCGCCAGCATCAGGTGTGCCAGCCCTTCTTTTGAACCTATGGTGACAATGGCTTCGCTTTCGGGATCGATCTCCACCTGGTATCGGTCGGCGTACCAGCGTGAAATAGCACGACGTAAACGCGGAATACCCCGCGAAGTGGAATAACCGTGGGTGTCGTCACGCTGGGCAACGGTGCAGAGTTTTTCCACAATGTGCGGCGGCGTTGGCCCGTCGGGATTACCCATGCTGAAATCGATAATATCCTCGCCACGACGGCGTGCAGCCATCTTCAGTTCGGCGGTGATGTTGAATACATAAGGGGGAAGACGTTCAATACGCGTGAAACGGCGTTGCGGAACGCGTGAAACGGCGTTGCGGACTATTATCAGCCATAGATACCTCGAAGAGACGTTAGCGCCCGGACCATCCGAGCGACGCTGGCCAACCTAAAGATTGACCGGATATTGAACATATCCCAGCTTCAGCAGGGTTGTCGATACCCGGCACAACTTTTTTATTTTCCGGCCTTAAACTCCCTGGCCAACAGCCCGAACTGCCAGTCATCACGCCACTGCCCCGCCAGCCGGTAGTTATCGCGCAGCGTACCTTCCAGCAGAAAGCCACAAGACTCCAGCAACCGGCGCGAAGCGATATTGCCCTCGGTCACCGTGGCAGTCAGCTTATGGAAACCACAGGCGTTAAAACCAAAATCCAGCACCGCCCGCAATGATTCCTTGCCATAGCCCTTACCTTGCGCGGACGGCAGCAAGGCGTATCCCACTTCCGCCTGTTGGTAAGGCAGCCACATCGAGCGAAAACCGGTCATGCCAGCCACTTCTCCGCTTTCTTTCTCTCGCAACACCAGGCACAACCATTGATCCAAATGCTTATCCCAGGTTGGTAAACGGGCCTCGAAACGACTGAGGATACCTTCCTCGCAGTACGGGTCGGAGATGTAACGGATCACATCAGGATCCTGATACAGGCTTAAAAACAGCGGCCAGTCGTCGGCCGTCAGCGACTCCAGGGTCAAACGCTCAGTGACCAACTTCATTGCTTTTATCTCCTAAAAACAGGAATCTCCGAAAAACGAAAATAAGGAAGTTACGAATGAAAGATATCCCTTTATTTTCCCCTATTAAATCCAGATAATCATTAACGTCAAAACAACAAAACCATAACGCCTTACCCGGTCACCTACAACCGTCCGTCGTTGCCCATCCGCAGCGCGAGGAGAACACCATGGCTTCCTTACAGATTGACGATATTCCAGGCACAATTAAAACCGTCAAACAGCAGCTCCGCCAGGCATTGCCTGATTACCGTGAGACCTTTTTGGCGCTGGAAGAAAACATCCGCCAGCAGGTTGAACAAATCCGCCGGGAACTGGCCGCCGGTCAAAGTCCGGTGCCGCAAGTCGATGCCGAAGATATCCTGCAACAACGCGTCAGCGAGCAGCAAAAAGCGCTGATCAAACAGCGCGGTGCCTGTGCCATTCGTGGCGTGTTCCCCCGCGACAAGGCCGCAGCCTGGAACCAGGAAATCGGCGACTATCTCGAGCGCAACAACTTCGTCGAACGCCTGAAAGGGGCCGCCGAAGACAATTACTTTGGCAAACTGGCCGCCAGCAAGCCGCAAATCTACGGTATTTACTGGTCCAAACCGCAGGTGGAAGCCCGTCAGGACGCCCGCATGCACGCGGTGCAGGTGTTCCTCAACAGCCTGTGGGAAACCGAGAGCAACGGCAAACAGCATTTTGACCCAACGCGCGTGGCCACCTACGCCGATCGCACCCGCCGCCGCCCACCGAACTCCTCGTCACTCGGCCTGTCGCCGCACGTAGACAGCGGCACCATTGAGCGCTGGCTGGATGAGAACTTCCGCTACGTTTACCGCCACGTGTTCTCTGGCAACTGGCAGGATTATGATCCCTTTGCCGCCGACGGGCGCACCGAAGTCCGTGAAATCGCATCACCGGCGGTGTGCTCAATGTTCCGTACCTTCCAGGGATGGACGGCACTGACGCCACAGCGCACCCACGCCGGCACGCTGAATCTGGTCCCGATTGCCAACGCCATGGCCTACGTGCTGTTGCGTGCGTTACAGGATGACGTCGCCGACGACGATTTGTGCGATGCCGCCCCGGGCCGTGCGCTGTCGATCTCCGAAAAATGGCATCCCCTTTTAATCAGTGGGATTTCCCCTATTCCTGATTTAGAACCGGGCGACACGGTTTTCTGGCATTGCGACGTGATCCACGCGGTGGAAAACGAGCATAACGGCGAGTTCGACAGCAACGTAATGTATATCGCTGCCGCGCCGGGCTGCGAGAAAAACGATGCCTATCTGCAGCGCCAACTGCCCAGCTTTATTGCCGGTAAAACCCCGCCGGATTTCGCTCCCGACGATTTCGAAGTGGATTTCATCGGCCGCGCCACGCTTGAACTGCTGACACCGCTCGGCAAGGAACAACTGGGCATCAAATAGCGCCGTTCCCCGTGGCGCACCGCCAGGCCGCCACGGGGTTCATTCGCTGTGATATACTTCTCACTTATTTCCGCCGCAGCGAGAGCCCGTCGTGCACCCTTTTTTTGAAATGCTGTTAGCGGTATTTGATCGCGCCGCGTTGATGTTGATCTGCCTGTTTTTCCTCACCCGCACCCGGTTGTTCCGCCAGTTGCTGCAAAAAGAAGACCATACGCCGCTGGAACTGGGCATGGTCACCGCCATCTTCTCGCTGTTTGCGCTGTTCAGCACCTATTCCGGCGTCAACGTTGAAGGCTCGCTGGTCAACGTGCGGGTGATCGCCATCATGGCCGGCGGTATCCTGTTCGGCCCCTGGGTGGGGATCATTACCGGTATCATCGCCGGGGTGCACCGTTATCTGATCGATATTGATGGCATTACCTCGGTTCCCTGCCTGATCACCAGCATCATTGCCGGTATCAGCGCCGGGTATATCAACCTGAAGGTGAAAAAAGAGCAGCGCTGGCGCGCCGGGATCATCGGCGGCATGCTGTGCGAATGCCTGACCATGCTGTTGATTGTGCTGTGGGCCAAGCCGACCGAACTGGGGCTGGATATTGTCTCCAAAATCGCGCTGCCGATGATCCTCGGTACGGTGTGCATCGGTCTGATTGTGCTGCTGGTGCAGAGCGTGGAAGATGAAAAAGAAGTGATCGCCGCCCGGCAGGCCAAACTGGCGCTGGATATTGCCCGCAAAACGCTGCCGTATTTCCGCAATATCAACAGTGAATCGCTGGCCACCATCTGTGACATTATTCGCCAGGACATTCAGGCCGATGCGGTGGCTATCACCGATACCCATCAGGTACTGGCCTATGTCGGCGTGGGTGAAGAGGCTTACCCGATCGGCCGTGAAGGGCTGAGCCGGGTGACCCGTGAAAGCATCCGGCACGGCAAGATCATCATCAAAAATAATCTGGAAAACCCGGCCACGCCGCAGATCCACTCGCAATTGGTGATCCCGCTGTGGGAAAAAGGCGAAGTGACCGGCGCGCTGAAAATTTACTACTGTCATGCACACCAGATCACCAATACGCTGAAGGTGATGGCAGTGGGCCTGTCGCAGATTATCTCCACCCAAATGGAGGTGTCGCGCATTGAACATCTGCGGCAGATGGCAGACAAAGCGGAAATGCGCGCTCTGCAAAGCAAGATCAACCCGCACTTCCTGTTCAACGCGCTGAATGCCATTTCGTCCTCGATCCGCATCAATCCGGACACCGCGCGCCAACTGATTATCAACCTGTCCCGCTACCTGCGTTATAACCTGGAGCTGAACGACGAGTTGATCGACATTCGCAAGGAATTGCACCAAATTCAGGATTATATCGCCATCGAGCAGGCGCGCTTCGGTGCCAAGCTGACGGTGATTTATGACATCGATGACGATATCTCGGTGCGCATCCCCAGCCTGCTGATCCAGCCGCTGGTGGAGAACGCCATCGTGCACGGCATTCAACCCTGCAAAGGCAAGGGGGTGGTGGTGATTGCGGTGAAAGATCAGGGGGACCGGGTCAGGATTTCGATCAAAGATACCGGCCACGGCATTGACCCGCAGGTCATCGAACGGGTAGCGTGCAACGAGATGCCTGGGCACAACATCGGCCTGCTGAATGTGCATCACCGGGTATCCCTGCTGTACGGCGAAGGGTTGCGCATTCGTCGCCTGGAGCCGGGCACCGAAATTGCCTTTTATATCAGCAAAAATGGCGGCAAACTGCCGGTAGAGAACAACGCACTGCCGGCCGGGAAACCCTCATGAAAGCCATCATCGTTGAAGACGAGTTCCTCGCGCAGGAAGAACTCAGCTATCTGATCAAAAAACACAGCAATATCGTCATCGAAGCCACCTTCGAAGACGGTCTGGACGTGCTGAAATACCTGCAGAACCATCAGGTCGATGCCATTTTCCTCGACATCAATATCCCGTCGCTGGATGGGGTATTACTGGCGCAGAACATCAGCAAATTCGCCCATCGCCCTTCTATTGTGTTCATCACCGCCTATAAAGAGCATGCGGTGGAAGCCTTCGAAATCGAGGCCTTTGACTACATCCTCAAGCCTTATCACGAAGCGCGTATCGTCACCATGCTGCAAAAGCTGGAGGCGCTGCATAACCGCCCCGCCAGCCTGCCGGAACAGGCCAGCGCGCCGAACCGCAGCAGCCACAGCATTAACCTGATCAAAGACGAGCGGATTATCGTTACCGACATCAACGATATTTACTATGCTGCCGCCGATGAGAAAGTGACGCGGGTGTATACCCGACGCGAAGAGTTTGTGATGCCGATGAACCTCAGCGAGTTTTACGGTCGTCTGCCTGAAGAGCATTTCTTCCGCTGCCACCGTTCCTACTGCGTCAATCTGTCAAAAATTCGCGAGATCGTACCCTGGTTCAACAACACCTATATTCTGCGGCTGAGCGATCTGGATTTTGAAGTGCCGGTCAGCCGCAGCAAGGTAAAAGAGTTTCGCAAACTGATGCGTTTATAATCGCCAGCCGTTACCAGCGTGGCCCCGGGCGATAGTAATAGCCCGGCGGCGGTGGTGGTGGCATACGGTAATGCGGGCGGTCGCGCCATTCGCGTCGTGGCGGGCCGTAATAAATCACCCGTGGTGGCGGACCATAGTAATAACCGCGTGGGCGTTCATAGCCACGGTGTTCAGACCACCAACGCGGATCGCGCCAGCGACCGCCGTCCCAATAGTGACCACGATTATCGCGATCGCCAATGTGCAATGAAAGGCCCGGTACATTGACGCCAATCGATACGTCTGCGTGGCTCACCAACGGTAGCGACAGCAGTGCGGCTAGTAACAACAGTATTTTCTTCATCTCAACGACTCCTGCAGAGCGGAACCCGTCCGTTCGCAGATAACATAGATCTGCGCCAGCCGCCGCTCTATAGGAACAATGCCCATTTACGCCTTTCACACAGATCCTTCACAATTCAACCACAATCACCGCCGGGTGATCGGCGATAAATCGCTAACATTCTTGATATAGATCACGTGGCACCCGCCGCATTTCACACCCTTTTAAGCGCAAAAACGGCAACTCATGCGCCTTCTGATGCATTTCATTCCTTCCCTTGTGCAACTCATTCCCGATCCGCCGTCCAGTGGTATTACCAGCCTTATAATAAGCCCATACCGCGGGGCCTTAGACGCTATCCGCAAATTTCCGCCAACGGCTAACGCCCGGCAATGCACACACAGGAAGGAGTCCGGCCATGAACACCAAACCGGCAAATCGCAGCTTAATCGTTCTGGGGACCATCATCTGCCAGATGGGTCTCGGTACTATCTATACCTGGAGCCTGTTCAACCAGCCGTTGGTCGATAAGTTCCACTGGGGCCTCGGCGACGTCGCCACCACCTTCTCCATCACCAGCTTCTTCCTGGCTTTCGCCACGCTGTTTGCCGGCAAACTGCAGGAACGCTTCGGTATCCGCCACCTGACGCTGTGCTCCGGTATCCTGGTGGGTCTGGGCCTGATGGCCAGCGCCTACGTCAGCTCACTGAATATGGTCTATCTGCTGGCCGGCGTAGTGGTCGGTTTCGCGGTAGGTATCGCTTACATCTCTACCCTGTCTAACCTGATCAAGTGGTTCCCGGCCAACAAAGGGCTGATCTCCGGTATCTCAGTCGGGGCTTTCGGTACCGGTAGCCTGCTGTTCAAATACGTTAACGCCGCACTGATTGCCGACGTCGGCGTGTCCTCCGCCTTCTTCTACTGGGGTGCCATTGTAATGGCGCTGATCGTGTTCGGCTCCCTGCTGTTGAAAGAACCGGTACTGGTGAACAACTCTGCACAGCAAGGCACCCACGGCCTGGGCAATGACTACAGCGTGCGCCAGATGCTGGCCACCAAAGAAGCCTACCTGCTGTTCATCATTTTCTTCGCGGCCTGTATGAGTGGCTTGTACCTGATTGGTATCGTGAAGGACATGGGCGTGCAACTGGCCGGAATGGATTTAGCTACTGCCGCCAACACCGTTTCTGCCGTCGCTATCTTCAACACTGCGGGCCGTATCATTCTGGGTACGCTGTCCGATAAAGTGGGCCGCATGCGCGTCATCAGCTTCACCATGCTGGTTACCGTACTGGCGATTGTGGCACTGAGCTTCCTTACCCTGAACCACACGCTGTTCTTCATCTGCGTCGGCGCCGTCGCCTTCTGCTTCGGTGGCAACATCACCGTGTTCCCAGCGATTGTCGGTGACTTCTTCGGCCTGAAAAACCACAGCAAAAACTACGGCATCATCTATCAGGGCTTCGGTCTGGGCGCACTGGCCGGTTCGTTTGTCGCCAAATACTTCGGCGGCTTCCATGCCACCTTCATCGTGATTGGCGTGTTGTCAGTGGCTTCTCTGATAATCACCCTGTTCATCAAGGCACCGAAGGCGGTAGCGCAGGAAGAAGAACACTTCCCGCAGACGGAGCTGGCAAAAGCCTAACTCCTCAAACGATAAAAGGGGCGCAACTTAACGGTTGCGCCCCTTTTTTATCACTGCGATTAATTACAGATGCATGCCCAGCGTTTGACGCAGATGAGCGCCGGCACCCAGCAGGCCAGGTTGCCCGTGAGTGATCATAAATACCGGAATGTCGTGCACGTAATCTTTGAAACGCCCTTTATCCTCGAACGCCGCACGGAAGCCAGAGGCTTTAAAGAACTCCATAAAGCGCGGCACTATGCCCCCGGCAATATAAACGCCGCCAAAGGTGCCCAGGCTCAGCGCCAGATTGCCGCCGAAACGTCCTAGAATGACGCAGAACAGCGACAAGGCGCGGCGACAATCAATGCAACTGTCGGCCAGTGCGCGCTCGGTGATGTCCTTTGGCTCCAGCTTTTCCGGCAGGCGCTTATCCGACTTAACGATAGCGCGGTAGAGATTGACCAACCCCGGCCCGGACAGCACACGCTCGGCAGACACATGGCCCACTTCGGCGCGTAACACCTCCAGAATGATATCTTCTTCTTCACTGTTCGGTGCGAAGTCCACATGGCCGCCCTCGCCCGGCAGGCTCACCCAGCGACGGTTAACGTGCACCAGATGCGCCACCCCCAGACCGGTACCGGCGCCATACACTGCAATCGGCTTGTCTTTCTGCGCGCTGCCACCGCCGAACTGCAACACGTCGTCTTGCGACAGCATCGGGATCGCCATCGACACGGCGGTAAAGTCGTTGATCACTTCCAGGTGGCTCAGCCCCAGGCTGGCCTTCATCTCTTTGATCGAGAACGCCCAGGTATGGTTGGTCATCGCCACCCAGTCTTCAGTGACCGGGCAGGCAATGGCAATACAGGCGTCCTGCACCTGGATATCCTGCTCGGATAAATATTGGCGGATCACCGCCTCCAGGCTGTCAAACTCCAGGCCGGAATAGGTTTTCGCCTGGGTAATTTCACCCGTCGCCACAGTGCACAACGCCAGGCGGGCATTGGTGCCGCCTACATCACCTACGAGGGCATAAGTCATCAGTATCTTCTCCGCGGAATGAATAATTGAAAGCTGCCCACACTGTAAAATCCCGCTGCAAAAACAACAATCACCATCCTTCACGCGGCCATCCATTAGCGATCCAGATCACAAAAAACGTTTCAGCCCGTCCCTTTCAGGGCGATTTGAAACAAATTGCGGCAAAAAACGCGCTACCACGGCTGTTAACCATCAACACAGAAAGGCACTATTAATCGGCTGTGGCCCCAGGCCTGGCCGGAAATTTCTTTGCGTGCCAGAGTGCTGATTGTCTGGCAAGCTGTGGTCACAATTCAATCACCCGTTCGCCCTGCCATCCGGGGCCATTAACAAGGGATCGCCGCATGTTGCACCCGCGCGCCAATGCCATGTTGGCTTTCGCTCTGCCCGCTCTCGTTATCGGTTCGGCTTCAAGCCTGGTGCTCATTCTGGTGATGAAATTCGCCGATGCACTGCAGCGGCTGCTGTGGGTGAATATTCCCGCGGTTATGAATATCGACACCCAGTCGCCCTGGTGGTTGATCGGCATTCTGACGCTGACCGGCGTCGCCGTCGGGTTAATTATCCGCTATATGCCCGGCCATGCGGGGCCAGACCCGGCAACGGAATCGCTGATCGGCATGCCTCTGCCCTTGTCGGCGGTGCCCGGTCTTGCGCTGGCACTGATCGTTGGCCTGGTGGGTGGCGTCAGCCTGGGGCCGGAAAACCCGATCACTGCCATCAATATCGCGTTGGTGGTGGCAATCGGCTCACGTCTGCTGCCGAGAGTCCCGCGAATGGACTGGATTATTCTGGCCGCAGCCGGCACCATCGGCGCACTGTTCGGCACTCCGGTCGCCGCTGCGCTGATCTTTTCACAAACGCTGGCGGGCAATAATGATGTGCCGCTGTGGGATCGGCTGTTTGCCCCGCTGATGGCAGCAGCAGCCGGTGCGGTCACCACCCAACTCTTTTTCACCCCGAACTTTACCCTGCAGCTTGATGCCTATGGCGTTACCCGGCTGACGGATATTTTCAGTGGATCCATCGTCGCGCTGATCGCCATCGCGCTGGGCATGGTGGCGCTGTGGAGTTTTCCGCATATCCATCGCCTGTTCCATTCGATCAAGAACCCAGTACTGATGCTGGGGCTGGGCGGCTTTGTGCTCGGGCTATTGGCATTAATCGGCGGCGAGGTCACCCTGTTTAAAGGGCTGGATGAAATGAAGCGGCTGGCGATCGGCGAGAATTTTTCGGTCACGGAACTGCTGCTGATCACGCTGACCAAACTGGCGGCACTGGTGATTGCTGCCGCCAGCGGTTTTCGTGGTGGGCGCATCTTCCCGGCAGTGTTTGTCGGGGTGGCGTTGGGCCTGATGCTGCATCAGCATGTTCCGGCGGTGCCGGCGGCCATTACCGTCTCCTGCGCCATTATGGGGTTGGTGCTGGTGGTCACGCGTGACGGCTGGCTCAGCCTGTTTATGGCCGTTGCGGTGGTGCCGGAGTTGCACCTGCTACCGGTGCTGTGTGTGGTGATGCTGCCCGCCTGGCTGGTGCTGGCGGGCAAGCCACTGATGCTGGTGGGTAAACTCCAACCGCCGCACGACGATTAGGCTAGCGAGTATTCTGCTGCTGCGCGCGCATGGATAGCGGTGGTGTCAAATACCGGCACTGACGCATCCTGCGCGCCAACCAGCAGACCAATTTCGGTGCAGCCGAAAATAATCCCCTGAGCGCCCTGCTGTTCCAGATTGCCGATAATACGGCGATACTCATCGCGCGACGCATCACGGATTTTCCCCAGGCACAGCTCTTCATAAATAATGCGGTGCACAATATCGCGATCGGCCGCCACCGGGGTGACCACCTCAATGCCATACTTTTCCTGCAGTCGCCCACGATAGAACTCTTGTTCCATGGTAAAACGCGTGCCGAGCAGCCCAACGCGGCGAATATCCTGCTGACGCACCTGCAACGCCGTGGCGTCGGCGATGTGGATCAGCGGTAAGCCGCTGGCCTGTTCAACCGCATCCGCTACCTTGTGCATGGTGTTGGTACAAATGACGATGGCCTGTGCCCCCGCAGCACGCAGTGAGGCCGCAGCGGCAGCCAGCAGTTGCCCCGCCCCCTGCCAATCGCCCTGATGCTGCAAGCGTTCCACCTCGTGGAAATCGACGCTGTAGAGCACGATTTTGGCCGAATGCAGGCCGCCAAGTCGCTCCTTAACCTGTTCATTGATCATGCGGTAATAAGGAATGGTCGATTCCCAGCTCATGCCGCCCAGCAGGCCCAACACTTTCATCGTTTGCTCCTCAGTCATTGCTGCAATTATCCGACATTACCTGAGAATCGCAGGGATGACGACGCCTTATTTAGCGGAGGAGTTGACTGGCTGACGCGCCTCAAACCAACGCTGACGCAGCGTATCGTACGCCCAGTTATAGAACATGGTGTACGGCAGGAAGAACAGGAAGAAGCCGATCTCCAGCATAAACGCCTGCCCCAAAGAAATGCTCAGCATCCAGGCGGCAATGGGCACGCCGATCAACACAAAACCGGCCTCAAAGCCCAGGGCATGAAACACCCGCACCTTAAGATTACGCACCACGCGGCCCACCGGCCACAGGCGGTCAAAAACGGTGTTATAAACCATGTTCCATACCATGGCGACGGTGGACAACATCACCGCCAACGCACCGACCTGTACCATCGAACGGTTCAACAACCACGCGCCCAACGGGGCGCAGACCATCACGGCAATGGCTTCGAAACCGACGGCGTGGACGATACGTTCAACGAAAGACTTGTTTTGCAGTTGCATACATCACCTGTTTTTACTGTTGTGGCTAATAAACTCAGGTGATTATCATCGATTTTTTGGGTAGATTAAAAATAGGTTCCATCGATAAAGTAGATACATCATGCGCTATTCTCCCGAAGCCCTACAGGCGTTTGTTGAGGCCGCCGCCCTCGGTTCTTTCTCTGCCGCCGCGCGCAAGCTGCGCAAAAGCCAGTCCACTGTCAGTACCGCGATCGCCAATCTGGAAGCCGATCTCGGGCTGATCCTGTTTGATCGCCAGGCGCGTCAGCCGGTTTTAACCGCCGCCGGCCACAAAGTGCTGGCCCATGTGCAGGACATTCTCACGGCCAGCGAACGACTCGACGCGCTGAGTATTCGGCTGGCGGACAATATAGAACCCCGCCTGACCATCGTTTTTTCCGATACCTACCAACCCACCCACCACGATCGCCTGATGCAGCACTTTGAACAACGCTATCAGGACATAGAGCTGGAGTGCATGATCGCCGAGGACGGCGACGTGTTGGATCTGTTGCAAAGTGGCCGTGCGCATCTGGGTATGGTGGAAGTGCAGGCCAGCTATCCACCGGATATCGGCTTTGCACGGCTGCCGGAACAGACGGAGATGGGGCTGTTCGTCACCCACTCGCACCCGCTGGCGCAGACGCCTTCCCCCACGCCGGAACAACTGTCCAGCACCCGCCAACTCTATCTGAACACCTACACCGGCGCCGGTGCGTCCCGTCCTCAGGGCCGGGTCTGGTCGGCACCCAGTTACCTGATGCTGCTGGAAATGGCCGAGCAAGGGGTCGGTTGGGCCACATTGCCGAACTGGCTGGTGCGGCAATATGGCCATGACAAATTAACCGAACTTAAGCCACGCGGATGGCCGAAGCTGATTTCAGTGGATGCGGTTTGGTCGAAACTGACCCCGCCAGGGCCGGCGGGGTATTGGTTGCTGGAACGCCTGCTGGAGAACGCGACGGATCAGGCCGCCGCGTTACGCGACTGAATGGCGCGCGAGACGGTATCCAGCAATTCGGGAATATCCATCTTTGGCAGCACCACTTCCACAAAAGCCAGTTGCGGGCTGTCGCCGACTTCTCTCAGCGCCTGGCGCAACTGTTCTGGTTCAGTAACCCGCAGCGTTTTCACCTGATGTTCGCCGGCTAACGCCTGCGGCAACTGCGTCCAGTTCCACTGGGCGATATCGTTGTAACGCTGTTGCGGGCCGTGGATAGCCCGCTCAACGGTATAACCGTCATTATTGAGCAGGAAAATCACCGGTTTCAGCCCGTCGCGCAGCATCGAGCCCAGCTCCTGCGCGGTGAGCTGTGCCGAACCGTCGCCGATCAACAGCACCACCCTACGGTCCGGCTCCGCCGTCTGGGCACCGAATGCCGCCGGCAGGGTATAACCGATAGACCCCCACAACGACTGGACGATAAACCGGCAGCCCTGCGGCAGACTAAGCGCCGCAGCACCAAAACAGGCCGTGCCCTGCTCGGCGATCACAATGTCGCCCGGCCGCAGAAAGTCCTGCATCTGTTGCCAAAAACCGTGCTGATCCAAACCACTGCCGTTCGGATCCGGTAATACCGGGCGTTTAATCGCCGGTAATTGCCATTGTTTTACCAACGTCAGCGTCAACTGGTGCAACGCAATGACCGCGTCTCGCATTGGGATCTGGCTGAAGGCTTGCTGCCCTACCCGTGCTTCAAACGGCTGAATATCAATGCATTTCTCCGCCGGCAGATGATGAGTGAAGCCCGCGGTAATGGTATCGGTAAAACGCACGCCGACGTTAATGACGACATCGGCTCCCTCAATCAGTTGCTTCACCTGCGGGTCGCTAGCCGCACCGGCATAGGTGCCGGTAAAACAGGCATGGGTTTCATCCAATACGCTCTTACCGAGCAACAGGGTTGAATGTGGCATATCAACCTCATTCATCCACTGTGCCAGCACCTTTTCAGCCCCAAAGCGTTCAGCCAGAAAATCCGCCAGCAGGGAGACCCGCTTGGCCGGCAGCAGCATTTCCCGCGCGGCGGCGATAAAGGCTTGTAGTGACACCTGAGAACAATGGGCCTGTCGCAGCATCAGCGGTGCCGGTCGGGATGCCAGCGGTGCTTCTGCCACCTCACTCGGCAACAGCAGATAAACCGGACGATGCTCAAACAACGCGATGGTCAGCAGCCGATCTATTTCTGCCTCGGCGTTGTCGGCGGTTAGGCTGGCCTGCGCGACGGTGACCTCTTTCGCCATACGGGCAAAGTGGCCGAAATCGCCATCGCCCAGAGAATGGTGCAATAAATCTCCAGCCTGCTGGGCACGTAATGTGGGGGCACCCACTACGTGGATCACCGGCAAATATTCAGCGTAGCTGCCGGCAATGCCGTTGACCGCGCTCAGTTCACCCACGCCAAAGGTGGTCAGTAAAGCGGCAGCCGGTTTACAGCGTGCATAACCATCTGCGGCATAGGCGGCATTCAGCTCGTTAGCACAGCCTACCCAGGTGATCTGCGGATGAGCGATGACATGATCGAGAAACTGCAGGTTGTAGTCCCCGGGCACGCCAAAGAAATGTCGGATACCGATCTGAGCCAAACGATCGAGTAGGTAATCGGCCACCCTATAGGTCTTATTCATGATCATCACCTGCCAACAGTTGAGATTGTCAGTATTAAGTATCGAAGATGTGGTATGAATTTCGAGCTTTGTGTTTAAAAAGGGATTGGCAACCCAGCGTTACATCGATGCACCCTTGGCAGGCATGAGGTATACCTCATAAGTTGTATTTATAACGTTATGGCGATTAAGCGTGATCGGTGACTCTGACAAAGGCTATGGAAACGCATACACTAAAATTCATTCCACCTCTGCTGAAAAGGGTTCCTATGCTCTACCAGGCTGATTCTTCACGTTATCAAAGTATGGAATACCGCCGCTGCGGCCGTAGTGGCCTGAAACTGCCGGCCATTTCACTCGGCTTGTGGCATAACTTTGGCGACACCACGCTGTATGACAATGCGCGCAAGCTGATCCACTGCGCGTTCGATCGCGGCATCACCCACTTTGATCTGGCCAACAACTATGGTCCGCCTCCCGGTTCCGCCGAAGAAAACTTCGGCCGTATTCTTAACGCGGACCTGAAGCCCTGGCGTGATGAACTGATTATCTCCTCGAAGGCCGGTTACACCATGTGGTCTGGCCCTTACGGCGACTGGGGATCGAAAAAGTATCTGGTCGCCAGCCTGGATCAAAGCCTGCAACGCATGGGGCTGGAGTACGTGGACATCTTCTACCACCATCGTCCCGATCCGGATACGCCGCTGGAAGAAACCATGGGCGCGCTGGATTTGCTGGTGCGTCAGGGCAAGGCACTGTACGTCGGGCTATCAAACTACCCGGCCGACCGTGCACGCGAAGCGTTTCGCATTCTGCAAAAACTCGGCACGCCTTGCGTGATCCATCAGCCCAAATACTCGATGTTCGAACGCTGGGTTGAACCCGAGTTACTGGATACGCTGGAAGAACACGGCGTAGGTTCCATTGCCTTCTCACCACTGGCCGGTGGTCTGCTGACCGATCGCTATCTGCACGGTATTCCACAAGATTCGCGCGCCGCCAGCGGCAGTCAGTTTCTGCAGCCCGGTCAGCTCACCGACGATAAGTTGGAAAAAGTGCGTCGACTCAATGCATTGGCGCAACAGCGTGGGCAAAAGCTGTCGCAAATGGCACTGGCCTGGGTATTACGCGGCGATCGCGTCACTTCGGTACTGATTGGTGCCAGCAAGACCAGTCAGATTGAAGACGCGGTAGGCATGCTGGCTAACCGCAGCTTCAGCGATGCCGAAATTGCCCAGATCGAACAAATATTAGTGTAATCGGTTACAATGATCGCCGGATCCCACGCCGGCGATCGTCTATCCTCGCCAGACAAATCTTAAATCAGCTGCCCCACACCGCTTTTCAGAATCTCTCTAAGATTCAACCCTAGCCCCACAGGCTAAGATGCCGCTATTGCAGGTAAAACTATAAGGCCGTTTTATAAACTGATGAACGCGCTTCATTACTTATAAAACCGGCCAACCCGCTGCGGCGGAAAGGAGAATTCATGTTTAAACCTCTGTTATTGGCCGCCCTGTTGGTGGTGTCAACGGTGCCTGTCATGCAGCAAGCCCAGGCGGACGGCCTCAGTATTGATCTGATGCCGGGCGTGTCATTACGTATCGGTGAACAAGACAACCGTGGCCGTTACTGGGACGGTTATGACTGGCGTGACCGCGACTGGTGGCAGGGCCATCAGGGCCGCTACCTGGGCGATCGCAACCGCCGGGGTTACAACTGGGACGGTTATCGCTGGCGCGACAACGACTACTGGCGCAAAAATTATTACTATCATGAAGGCCGCTATCGCAAATACGATAAGCACTACTACAAGCATCATGATAAACACCACTGGAAAGATCGACGTCATGATGACCGCGATCACCGTCACCATGGTCATGGTGACCACGACGACTGACAGCAAAAGGCCGGCATCATGCCGGCCTTTCATTTAACAGGTGCTCACAGCAGGCTGCTGACCAGCAAATAACCGTTCAACCCCACCACTACCACCACGATCAGCTTACCCATCGTCTGTATGGTACGGCTGTTCACCATCTCGCCCATCAACTCACGATTACCGGTGAACGACAGCAGCGGCACCAGTGCCAGGGCAATCCCGAAACTCAGCAATACCTGGCTTAGCACCAGAATGCGCGTAGCGTCCATCCCCAGCATAATCACGATAAATGACGGCAGCATGGTGACCACGCGGCGTACCCACAGCGGAATGTAAAAGCGCACGAACCCCTGCATCACCACCTGCCCCGCCAGCGTTCCCACCACGGTAGAAGACAACCCGGCAGCCACCAGGCTCAGTCCGAAAATGGTCGCTGCCGCCTGACCCAGCAAAGGTTGCAGCGTCAGATAAGCTTGGTCGAGATCGGTGACGCCGCTGTGGCCATTAAAATGGAAAGCGGCGGCGGCGGTGGCCATCATCGCCAAATTAACAAACCCGGCGATGGTCATGGCAATGGCGACATCGAACCTGGTAGCAGCATAGCGATCGGCCTTTGAATTCTCGCCAGCGGCCTGGGTTAACGACGAATGCAGATAAATCACGTGCGGCATAATGGTGGCGCCCAGTACGCCCGCGGCCAGAAACACCGCATCGCCGTTCGGCAAATCCGGCAGCGCCATGCCTGTTAACAACGGTCCCAACTGCGGCTGGGAGAACACCAGCTCCACCATATAAGCCAGGGCGACAAACAGCAGCAGGCTGCCAATCACCCATTCCAGCGGTTTTTGCCCACGTTTTTGCAGCATCAGGATCAGGAAGGTGGCAATACCGGTCAGGATCGCCCCTTCCAGCAGCGTTACGCCCAACAGCAGTTTGAAACCGATAGCCGCACCAATAAACTCGGCCAGATCGGTCGCCATCGCAATGATTTCTGCCTGCACCCAATAGGCCCAGACCGCTGGGCGTGGAAAACGATCGCGAATGTGCTCCGCCAGGTTTTTACCGGTGGCAATGCCCAGTTTGGCGGACAACAGCTGGATCAGCATCGCCATCACATTGGCCCACACCACCACCCACAGCAGGGTATAGCCAAAAGAAGCCCCTGACTGGATATTGGTGGCGAAATTGCCAGGGTCGATATAGCCGATAGCCGCGATAAATGCGGGCCCCATCAGGGAGAGTTTGATCTTTCTGGATGGGCGCTGAGTGGTCTCTACCACGCGACTGTTCAGCATGCTCTGAACCCTTACTTCTATTAAGCCTGAGGTTATTTTATGTAAATGATAATAATTATCAAGTGCGTTTAGAGCGGTAATACTTATCTCTGCGATAGAGAAAAACCACGGGTTTAACGAAAGGTTTAGCGGGTAGATGGATATTTTCCGTACTCTGCCGAGCCTGATTCAGAGCACAATCGGTCTTATAATGGAATTAGCACAGGAATAGGAATTTCATATGGTTTCATTAAGCTCTTGATTTTTTATGCTTTACCGTACTAATTTAAGACATATCCCACTATGACTTTCCATATTTGCAATAGACCTCTCGTTTTTAAACGTGGCGTTACATAAAATGACATCCGAAATTCAGCCTGCCTCAAGTTTGGAGCAAACATGTCCCATATTGCGCACTTTGCGTTGGCGTTAGTGGTGGTTGCGGTTCTGGCACTGTTAGTGTGCCGCGATCGTAAAAGCATCCGCATTCGCTACGTTATACAACTGTTGGTTATTGAAGTACTGCTGGCCTATTTCTTCCTGCATTCGGAAGCGGGTTTAGGCTTTGTAAAAGGATTCGCAGCGCTGTTTGACAAGCTGCTCGGGTTTGCTGGGCAAGGGACTGAATTTGTATTCGGCGGTATGGGTGATAAAGGTCTAGCCTTCTTCTTCCTGAAGGTACTGTGCCCGATCGTCTTCATCTCTGCGCTGATCGGTATTCTGCAATACATTAAAGTACTGCCGTTTATCATCCGCATTATTGGTACCGTGCTGTCAAAAGTAAACGGTATGGGCAAGCTGGAATCCTTCAACGCCGTCAGTTCGCTGATCCTGGGCCAGTCTGAAAACTTCATTGCCTATAAAGATATTCTGGGCAAGATGTCAGAAAAGCGCATGTACACCATGGCAGCAACCGCGATGTCTACGGTTTCCATGTCCATCGTCGGTGCTTACATGACCATGCTGGATGCCAAGTTTGTGGTCGCCGCGCTGGTACTGAACATGTTCAGCACCTTTATCGTGCTGTCATTGGTCAACCCGTATGACACCAGTAAAGAAGAAGAACTGCATCTGGGCAATCTGCACGAAGGCCAGAGCTTCTTCGAAATGCTGGGTGAATACATTCTGGCTGGTTTTAAAGTAGCTATTATCGTTGCTGCGATGCTGATCGGCTTTATCGCCCTGATCGCCGCGCTCAACGGCCTGTTCAGCGCCATCTTCGGCCTGAGCTTCCAGGAAATCCTGGGCTACTTCTTCTATCCATTCGCCTGGATTATGGGTATTCCTAAGCACGAAGCGTTGCAGGTAGGCAGCATCATGGCGACCAAACTGGTTTCCAACGAATTCGTGGCGATGATGGAACTGCAGAAAATCTCTGCTGAACTCTCTCCTCGCAGCATGGGGATCCTGTCGGTGTTCCTGGTTTCCTTCGCCAACTTCTCTTCCATCGGTATCGTTGCCGGTGCGATTAAAGGGCTGAACGAGCATCAGGGCAACGTGGTGTCCCGCTTTGGTCTGAAGCTGGTATACGGTTCTACGCTGGTCAGCATCCTGTCTGCGTCCATCGCAGGCCTGGTTCTGGGCTAAGCCGAAACCTCAGTGAGACAAAGGTCGCTTCGGCGGCCTTTTTTAATGGCTGTAATTCGGTGTTCGGGATGGAGGAGGAAAGACAGAAAGCAAAAAGCCGACCCTGAGGTCGGCTTTTTAAATGGTGGTGGAGCTAGACGGGATCGAACCGTCGACCTCTTGCATGCCATGCAAGCGCTCTCCCAGCTGAGCTATAGCCCCACAAAAGTGGTACGCTTTAACCGGCGTTACGGTATTCCCCAACCCTTCTGAGATAAAGGTTGGTGGAGCTAGACGGGATCGAACCGTCGACCTCTTGCATGCCATGCAAGCGCTCTCCCAGCTGAGCTATAGCCCCAATCCACAATCACAAAATCCTGTGAACGGGGCGCATAATATGAAACCCCTGAAACACTGTCAACGGCTAAATTGAATTACTCGATCAAGCGCTGAAAAAGCCGCCAAATCAGCGCGTTTCACGCTAAAAAATCGCCCGGACGGGTAAAAATCAACCATTACCCTGGTCATCTCACAAAATACAAAAAACCTTATCCATTGTGTTGATTTTTATTTAATGGAATGTTAGCGAAATACGCTTGAGTCATCATCCCCACAGGCATAGACTGCCCGCGTCGTAAAATCCACAACTATAAACCGAGTCAGTTATGTCGTTGCATTCACCAAAAGAAATCGCTGCGTTAGCCATTCAGGCCGGCGTAAACAAAAGCCAGGCGTCACTCGCCAATCTGCTCATTCTGGGCTTTCTCGCCGGTGCCTTTATCGCTACCGGCTTCCTGCTGGATATCCATGTGATCGGCACCCTGCCGGCCGAATGGGGCTCGTTTGGGGCATTACTGGGTGCCGCCGTGTTCCCGATCGGCCTGATCCTGACAATTCTGGCCGGAGGAGAGTTACTGACCGGTAATATGATGACTCTGCCGATGGCCTGGTTTGCCCGCCAAATATCGCTGTTTGCCATTCTGCGCAACTGGTTCTGGGTCACTCTGGCCAACCTGGCCGGCAGCGTGGCCGTTGCCTATTTCTTTGGCCACCTGCTTGGCCTGACAGAAGGGGCATTCCTGCACAAAACCTTGTCCATCGCGCAAGCCAAAGTGGATGCTGACTTCCTGCACGCATTTATTTCCGGCGTCGGCTGTAATTGGCTGGTGTGTCTGGCGGTGTGGCTGGCCTTTGCCAGCAAAGACGTGCCGGGCAAAGTGATTGGCATGTGGTTCCCGGTGATGGCTTTCGTCGCTATCGGTTTCCAACACGTGGTGGCGAACATGTTCATTATCCCGGCGGCCATCTTTGCCGGTGGCATGAGCTGGAGCCAGTATCTGCCCAACTTCACCGCCGTGTTTCTCGGTAACGCATTGGGTGGTGCAGGCTTCGTCGGCCTGATGTATTTCCTCGCCTACCGCCCCGCCGTTCCGGCCAGCGAACAGGCCTGATCGACACCGATAAAAAAGCCCCGGGATTGCTCCACGGGGCCTTTTCATTCACAGGCTAGGAAACTATCAGCCTTAAGCTTCACGCCCGGCAATGAAAGCCAGCGCCAGGTCGATGCGCTGCAGAGAACGTTTCTGACCAATAGCATGAACGGTAACATCCATACCCGGTGACTGACCGGCACCGGTCACCGCTACGCGCAGCGGCATGCCGACCTTGCCCATACCTACACCCAGCTCATCAGCCGTGCCCTGAATGGCGTCATGCACGTTTTCCGGGGTCCAGGCAGTGATAGCAGCCAGTTTGGCACGTACTGCCTCCAGCGGCTGGCGTGCAACCGGACGCAGGTGTTTCTTGGCAGCATCAGCGTCGAACTCGCTGAAGTCTTCGTAGAAGTAACGGCAGGACTCGGCCATTTCCTTCAGCGTTTTGCAACGCTCGCCCAGCAGCTTAACAATATCTTTCAGCTCAGGACCGTTGCGGGTTTCAATACCCAGTTGCTCAACATGCCACGCCAGGTGCACCGCCACTTCTTCGGCAGGCATATGGTTAATGTAGTGGTGGTTCAGCCACTGCAGCTTCTCGGTATTGAAGGCGCTGGCAGATTTGTTGATCGCTTCCAGAGTAAAGAACTCTTTCATCTCATCAATAGAGAAGATTTCCTGATCGCCATGGGACCAACCCAGACGCACCAGATAGTTCAGCAGCGCCTGCGGCAGGTAGCCGTCGTCACGATACTGCATTACGCCTACCGCACCGTGGCGTTTCGACAGTTTTTTGCCGTCGTCACCGAGGATCATCGAAACGTGCGCGTATTCCGGTACTGGCGCGCCCAGCGCTTTCAGAATGTTGATCTGACGCGGGGTGTTGTTGATGTGGTCTTCGCCGCGGATCACGTGGGTGATTTCCATATCCCAGTCATCCACCACTACGCAGAAGTTATAGGTCGGTGAACCGTCGGTACGGCGAATGATCAGGTCATCCAGCTCCTGGTTGCTGAATTCGATCGGGCCACGGATCTTGTCATCGAAGATAACCGAGCCTTCCTGCGGGTTACGGAAACGCACCACGTAGGGTTCGTCGTCGGTATGGCTGCACTGGCTGTCACGGCAATGACCGTCGTAACGTGGTTTTTCACCGTTTTCCATCTGCGTTTCACGCAGCGCTTCCAGACGTTCCTTCGAGCAATAGCATTTATAGGCGGTATTCTGCACCAGCATGTCGTCAATCACCGCGTTATAGCGGTCAAAACGCTTGGTCTGGAAGTACGGGCCTTCGTTCCAATCCAGGTTTAACCAGTTCATGCCATCCATAATTGCGTCAATAGCGTCCTGGGTTGAACGTTCCAGATCGGTATCTTCGATACGCAGAACGAACTCACCGCCCATATGGCGGGTGAACAACCAGGAGTAAAGCGCAGTACGGGCGCCACCGACGTGAAGATAGCCGGTTGGGCTCGGTGCAAAACGGGTTTTGATTTTCATTGGGTTCACTGCCTTATTACGCAACGCGTGTCGGCGGTTGCCGACGATTGCTCGGAATTTAAAAAAGTGGGCAACATTGTACCACCACGCGCTAATTCCTCAACGCTGACACGATATTGCTGCCCCTGATTTCGTTATCTCTGCGGCAGGTTTCGCATAACAATGTGCAAAGATCCGTCATTGCGGGCGATAAATATCGCATCCTGTTTAAATTTGCGGCGAACGATTGAAATCATTTTAAAAACCGTTGACTCACTTTCAACTATCCCTATAATGCGACTCCAACAAGACGGGGCGATTAGCTCAGTTGGTAGAGCATCTCCTTTACACGGAGGGGGTCGGCGGTTCGAGCCCGTCATCGCCCACCATCTTGTTGAGCAGTAAAGCAGTAAGAAATGAGAAGAATGAGGGTGATTAGCTCAGTTGGTAGAGCATCTCCTTTACACGGAGGGGGTCGGCGGTTCGAGCCCGTCATCACCCACCACTCATTCTCTTGTTTGGCAGTACCCGGAAGTTCTGAAGTGGGTGATTAGCTCAGTTGGTAGAGCATCTCCTTTACACGGAGGGGGTCGGCGGTTCGAGCCCGTCATCACCCACCACTTCTGCGGGTCGTTAGCTCAGTTGGTAGAGCAGTTGACTTTTAATCAATTGGTCGCAGGTTCGAATCCCGCACGACCCACCACTACAGAAAAAAGCGCCTTTTGGCGCTTTTTTTGCATCTGCAGCACAGCAATCATCTCAAACGCCTTTCTAACATAGCGCAGAGTGTCGTGCTGGATGAGACAAAAGCGTATACGCTTTTGAACAACGCTTGCGTTGGCCCGAAGGGTGAGCTTCTGAAAGAAGCGAGTAACCTGTGCAGGTTCGACAAAATTGCCCCGCCAATTTTGAACAGCGCTTGCGCTGCCCGAAGGGTGAGGCCAAAGGCCGAGTTAATCCCGCACGACCCACCACTACAGAAAAAAGCGCCTTTTGGCGCTTTTTTCGCATCTGACGTCCGGAAGCGCTCAAAACCTCAGTAATTCTCCCAATATCTCCATACAACTAACAATGCTCGTTATTAGGGAGAGCGCCCCTCGGTGCGCTAGGCCCGGGCATCTCGAGATTAAAGACAACTAATAAAGGCGCTGCAAGCAGCGCCTTACGGCTATCGCGAAGGTAGAACCTGATTATCAGGCCGCCAGCGTCGCTCCACCATCAATCACAATATCCTGCATAGTGATATGGCTGGCGCGATCGGAAGCCAGGAACAGAATGGCATCGGCGATTTCCTGTGGTTGAGCAATTTTGCCCAACGGAATGCCCAGTTTGAACTGTTCCGGGAAACCGTTAATGGTGTTCTGCTCACCGGTTTCATCCTGCCACATGCCACGCTGCATTGGCGTATTGGTCGAGCCCGGCGAAACCAGGTTGCTGCGCACGCCATAAGGGGCCATTTCCAACCCCACGGTTTGGCACAGGCTGCGCAATGCAGCTTTAGAAGCGCAGTAGGCCGCCATGCCGACGCGCGGCACATGGGCGGCGTTGGACGCTACGCTGACAATCACACCGCGTCGTTGGCGACGAAACACCGGCAAGGCATGGCGGAACATATTGAATGCCCCACCGGCATTGACCGCCAGACAAGCCAGCCAGTCTGCGGTGCTGGTTTCATCCGTCAGCCCCATGCGCAAAATACCGGCACCGTTGACCAGCACGTCCAAATCCCCCTGCTCCGCCAGCAAACGTCCGCACACGCGGTCTACTGCATCACTGTCAGCGATATCCAGCACTTCAGTACGGAATGGGTATTCCGGCTCACCAAAGTGTTTATCAAAGCCAACCACTTCGGCACCGGCCTGCACAAACGCCAGTGCCGTTGTCAGACCAATTCCGGCACCAGCACCCGTCACCCAGACTCGCTTACCGGCGAAATCGCCCTGTTGCTCCATCAGGCTTTCCCCTCTGACAACAACGCCCACCAGCCATCGATGGTTGGGTTCTTGGCCAGCGCGATAAAATCGATATCGCCGCGAATTTTGCGCCAGCGTGCCGCCAATTCCATGATACGCACCGAATCCAGACCGTAGTCGATCAGGTTTTCATCGTCGCCCATGTCTTCGCTGTCTTCATCGAGGAAAGGCATGATTTGCTGGCGCAGCGCAGCCTTGCTGGCAATACCCGGCAACAGCTCGGCGGTGGTCACCACGCGACCGCAACGGCCGGCGGTATAACGCAATGCCATCAGATGCTCTTCACGGGAGAAATCGGCCAGGCCGTCGGCCACCATGAACGGCTGAATATTGCGCATAAAAGCATCGATCGCCGTAGTCATGCAGCCGATATGCGCGTAGACGCCACAGATGATCAACTGATCGCGCCCCGACTCCTGCAGAATCTCCTGCAGCGGTGAGCGGTGGAAAGCACTGTAACGCCACTTCACCAGTACGGTATCGTCTGCTTCCGGTGCCAGGGCAGCAACCACTGCCTGCTGTTCCGGGTGCTTATTCAGACCTGGGCCCCACATGTCATTCAACAAGGCGCGATCTTCATCGCTCTGCTGATTAGGCTGCGCGGTGTAAAACACCGGGATCCCCTGGGATTTGCAGTAACGGCGCAGGTTGGCGATGTTCTCCACCACCTGTTTGATCAGCGGGCTGTCTTCACCCCAGAAATTCAGGAAATACTGCTGCATATCGTGGATCAACAGTGCAGCGCGCTGCGGTTCCACCTTCCAGCTCACTTTGTTGGTCGGCAGTTCAGCCTGAGTCGGCAACGCGTAATCATTAAGTTTTGGAATGGCCATGACTTATTCTCCCTGGACCAGAGTCAGTTGTTGCGCCTCCAGGCGTTGGCGCAACAGTTTTTTATCCACTTTGCCAACCGGGGTGAGCGGCAGCGTATCAACCTGTATAAAACGATCGGGTAATTTGAATTCGGCCACGCCCTCGGCGCGCAAATGGCGGCGCAGTACCACCGCTTTCAGCGCGCTGGTCGCGATAATATAGGCACAGCTTTTTTCACCCATCAGTTCGTCCGGCATCGAAACCAACGCCGCGTTGATCACTTCCGGATGACGCAACAGCAGGTTTTCGATCTCCTCGGCGGCGATCTTCTCCCCACCACGGTTGATCTGATCTTTCTGACGACCTTCAACCTTCACATAACCGTCTTCGGTCAGGCTGATCAGGTCACCGGAGCAGTAGAAACCGTCGTCATCAAAGGCGGCGGCGTTGTGCTCTGGGCTTTGGTAATAGCCACGGAAGGTATAAGGACCACGGGTCATCAGACGTCCGGTTTCGCCCACCGGCAGCGGGTTGCCCTCATCATCGGCCACCCACAACTCGTCATCCGGCGACATCGGGCAGCCCTGGGTGGTCAGAATATGCTGGTCGTCATCGTCCAGTCGGGTGTAGTTCACCAGGCCTTCCGCCATGCCGAACACCTGCTGCAACTGGCAGCCGATCTCGGCCGGAATACGTGCCGCCAGGGTTTCTCCCAGCTTGGCGCCGCCCACCTGCAGCAGCTTAAGGCTGGCCAGTTGCTGGCAACCGCCCCACTCTTCAATCGCCTGCAACCACAGCGTGACCGCCGGCGGTACCAGCGCCGTCACGTTAATCTGATGCTGCTCGATCAAACGGAAACATTGTCCGGCATCCGGATCGCTGGCAAATACCACCAGCCCGGCCCCATAGAACACGCCCAGGATGCCCGGGGAACTCATCGGATAGTTGTGGGCCACCGGCAGCGCGCACAGATAGCGGGTATCGACATCGAAATGACAAATTTCCACGCTACGGCGAATGCTGTAGTAGTAATCATTGTGGGTACGCGGGATCAGTTTTGGCGTGCCGGTGCTACCACCGGAAAGCTGGAAAAATGCTACCTGATCGGCCGGGGTTGGCGTCGCAACAAAATCACCGCTGTCTTCTTCCAGCCAGGCCGCCAGCGACTGTTCGCCCTCGGCCTGATTACGCAGTGCCACCACGCGCAGTGAAGGATGCTCAGCATGAAAAGCCGTCAGATATTCATCGTTGCCAAACAAGCCATGCTGGCGATCGGCAATCAGCAACGCTGGTTTGATCTGTACGGCGTAGGCGTTCAGCTCGTTGCGTTGATGGCTGAACAGCGCATTCACCGGCACCACGCCAATTTTCAGCAGCGCAAAGAAGGTCACATAGAATTCGACTACGTTGCCCAACTGCACCAGCGCAGTGTCACCGCTTTGGATGCCGCGACGCTGCAAGGCGGCGGCCAGCCGATCGGAAAGCTGATTAAGCCGGCGATAGCTCAGGCTGCGCTCCGGGTCGATCAGCGCGATGGCGTCATTTTTGGCCTGGCGAGTGATGATGTCGGTCAACGGCCGGTCGGTCCAATATCCGCGCTCACGATAACGACGGGCCAAGGCCTCAGGCCAGGGGGTAAAAGCAATGGTCATCAGAATGTCTATCCTTGGTTCAGGCCAAACGCCCGCGAAATGGTACTGAGTTTGGTGCCGGTTTCATGCCACTCGGATTCCGGCGAAGAGTCTTGTACGATGCCGGCTCCGGCAAACAGTCGTACCTGATTGCCCTGCACCGTGCCGCAACGGATGGTCACCACCCACTCGCCGTTACCTTCGGCGTCACACCAACCGACGATGCCGCCAAACAGGCCGCGATCAAAAGGTTCCAACTGTTTAATCACCTGATGTGCCAACGCGGTCGGCGTACCGCACAGCGCCGGCGTCGGGTGCAACAGGCAGGCCAGCGACAGCGCATTTTCAGCGCGGCTGGCGGCTTCACCATCGATAGGTGTCGACAGGTGCCACAGCGTGGTAGTGCTCAATAATTCAGGAACGGTGGGGATATTCAGATAACGGCAGCGATCGGCCAGCACCTGACGCATCCCTTCGGTGACAAACTGGTGCTCATAGCGATCTTTTTCTGACACCAATAACTGCTGGCTGACTTCCAGATCCCGCTGCGGATCGGCATCACGACGGGCAGAGCCGGCCAGCGGGTTGGAGTAGAACTGCGCGCCGGATTTGCGTAGCAGCAATTCCGGGCTGGCCCCCAACAGTGCCCCCTGTTCCAGCGGGACATGGAAGTGGAAACCATGAGGATTCTGGGCGATGATACGCGCCATCAACGCCTGGCGATCTACCGGCTCGCGGGTTTCAATCTCCAGCAAGCGCGACAGCACCACTTTATCCAACTGGTCGCCACGGGTCGCTTCCACCGCATCCGCCACCATCTGCATAAAGGGTTGCTGGGCAGGCACTTCATTTTGGCGAGTAATTTCCGGCAGGGCGTCCTGCGGTGAAGCTACGCCAGCCAAATAGGCATCGCGCTCAAACCATTGGGTTTGCTGGGGAATAAACAGCGCGGAGGGCTGATGAGTGTCAAACGGGATCGCACCGCACAGTATTGGGTTTTTCACCCCCGCCAGTTTGGCCTCGGCAAAAGCATGCTGTACCGCCTGCTGGAACTCGCCGTTAAGCTGGTCCCCGTCCTGGGCCGGCAGCGTGATTTTGGCGAAGCAGCCTTGAGTACTCAGGCTACGGAAAGGAGAGGTAAAGAAAAAGCCGGAGGTCGGCGACACGCCTGCAGCAGACTGTTCGCTATCCTTGCTTTGCGGCTTCTTCTGCCCGGAACTCTTTACTGTAACGCTCATCGGTACTCCCTTTCGTATCATGAACAATAACCGGTATAATAATGATTATCATTTGTATTGAATCGCGTTAAATTACCCTCGTGAATATGCTATGTCAATAAATGTAAACAGTTCTTCCATTCATAATCGTGATATAAAACCAGCAGTTTTAATTATATAAATGATAAGTATTACTATTTAACTTCTAAGGATGCTTTATGAAGAAGAACCCGATCTTCAGCCTGGTGCTGTTTGGCCTGATGGTCATCGGTACTGCCCATGCCGCAGACGCCGGTTGGCCGCGCAAAATTGAAACTTCACACGGCGTGGTGACACTCAGCCAGCCCCCTGCGCGTATTGTTTCCACCAGCGTCACCGTCACCGGTACCCTGCTGGCGATCGACGCCCCGGTGATCGCCAGTGGCGCCACCACGCCCGGCAACCGTCTGGCGGACTCACAAGGCTTCTTCCATCAATGGGGCGCTATCGCGGCACAGCGCGGCGTCAAGCGTCTGTATATCGGCGAACCCAACGCAGAAACCATTGCCGGTGAAGCCCCCGATCTGATTATCATCTCGGCCACCGGTGCCGATTCTGCCCTGCGCCTGTACGATCAGCTCTCCGCCATAGCCCCGGTGCTGGTGGTCAATTACGACGACAAAAGCTGGCAGGCACTGGCGACCGAACTGGGTCGGGCTACCGGGCATGAAGTTCAGGCACAGAAAGTCGTCAGTGATTTCGATGCGCGTGAAAAATCACTGAAGCAGCGTATGAAACTGCCGGAACAACCGATTTCCGCCCTGGTCTTCAACGCCGATGGCAAATCCGCCAACCTGTGGACCGCCGCTTCGTCCCAGGGGCAGATGCTCAAGCAGTTGGGTTTTACCCTGGCACCGCTCCCGGCCAAGCTGAACAACAGCCGCAGCATGGGGATGCGTAAGGACATTATTCAACTGAGCGGTGAAAACCTGGCTGAAGGCCTGAACGGCCAGACGCTGATGCTGTTCGCCAACAACGACAGCGATGTCCAGCGGCTGATGGCCAATCCTTTCCTGGCGGACCTGCCGTCGGTGCAGCACCAGCGGGTTTACGCACTGGGGAGTGACACCTTCCGACTGGATTACTACAGCGCCAGCAACCTGCTGACGCTGTTGGAAAAACAGTTTATTTCTCAGTAGATTCTGCGGCGGGCTGGAGATCGCTTTCTTGCCCGCCACGGCCCACCTGACGCAGACCGCGCATCGCAAAAGCCAGCACCACACCGAGTAGCGCCACGCCAAAGCCAAAACTGGTTGAGGTCATCGCCGGCAGCATAAACGCCCCCATAGCCCCCAGCAGCAGCGCGCCCAAGGCGTCACCCACCACGTTTTGCGCCGTCCACAGGCCATTGATACGTCCGAGAAACGCATCCGGCGTCAGGTTCTGGATCAACCCGTACTGCAGCAGTGAATTCAGCGCGCTCAGATAACCGAAGACCACCAGGAAAAACAGCGCCAGGCCATACCACGGCATCAAACCGAACAGGCCGATAGCGACAAAAGCGCCAATCGCCGTCATCAGCATCATCCAGCCCGGCCGCGCCACGTGGGCTACACGACCACTGGTAAAGGCGCCAATCGCCGCACCCAGCGGCACGGCGGAATACATAAAGCCCAACTGCGCCGCACTGACCTGCCACATGCCGGACATGGCCGGATACAGCACCCGCACCGCGCTGGCCATGGTCAACAGCGCGCCAATCAGCGCCACCATGCCAATCACCCGGTTACGGAACAGAAAACCGAAGCCCCCGGCCAGCGCACGTAGTGGGTGCTCACGTGGCTGCGGGGGTGGCAACAACTGCGGCAGGCGCAGCAACGGGATCAGCGTCAGCAAGGTGCCAAACGCTGCCAGACCGTAGTTCCAGGCCACACCGGCGTTGGCGATCACCAGCCCCCCGATCGCCGGGGAGAGGATCGAGCCAAAACGCACCGTCAGCATGCTGATAGCCCCGGCCTGCACGATATTTTCACGCCCCACCAGTGCCGGTGTGGCCGCCAACAGCGCCGTAACGCCAACCGCACCGAAGAAGCCGTCCCAGACGGCCAGCAGGTAAATCAGCGTTAATGAGGGGGCAGGCAAAGCGGCGTTCAGACACAGACCGACAAAACCGATGCCGCAGGTGGAGCGGGCGAACAAAATCAGGCGACGGCGCTCGTAACGATCGGCCAGCACGCCCCCCATCAGCAAACCGGCAAACATGCCACTGCCCGCCAGCGTCACGGACAAACCAACCAGCAACGTCGACCCGGTCAAGGCCTGGATCTGCACCGGGATCGCAATGGCCATCAACCCCAGCGCTAAAATGGAAATAAAACGCGCGCAAAAAACGGCACGAAACGCGCCATTGGTCTTAAGCAGGCCAAAATCAAGCAAAATAGAGGGCTTACTCATGAGCTTTCTCACCACAACTAAAGAAAAAGGGGCAGCGTCTGTGCTGCAATAGCGAAGGGACTCATGGTACCATAGATGAAAGCAATCAATAATGATAATAAAACTCATTTATATTCAATTAAATAATGGATTGGTATGTTACGGATTTCACACCCTGGCACACAGCCCGTTCCTGCCCCCCGGGAGCGTCTTATTGGCGGCACTCCCCGCTCATTTCGCCGCAGGCTGTTTGGCCTGCTGATTGCCTTTTGTGCATTGCTGGTCGTGATTCTGCTCAGCCTGTCACTTGGCGCTAAATCTATTCCCTTCGACACGGTTATCCAGGCGCTGAACGGCCAGTGCAGCGGTGCAGACTGCGCCATAATTACCAATGCCAGGCTGCCACGTACACTGGTGGGCGTGCTGGCCGGTATCGCACTGGGCCTGTCCGGCGTACTGATGCAAACCCTCACCCGCAACCCCCTCGCCGATCCGGGCATTCTCGGGGTTAACGCCGGTGCGGGCTTTGCCGTGGTACTGGGGATCACCTTCTTTGGTGCTGCCGAGGTCAGCCAATATCTGTGGTTTGCCTTTGCCGGTGCGATGTTCGCTGCGCTGCTGGTGGCGCTAATAGGCGCTTTGGGCGGCAGCAGCCTTAACCCGGTACGTCTGACGCTGGCCGGTGTCGCGCTGGCCGCGGTGCTGGAGGGCATGACCTCCGGGATTTCCCTGCTGAACCCACTGGTGTTCGATCAGCTCCGTTTTTGGCAGGCCGGTTCGCTGGATATTCAAAATATGCAGGTGGTGCGTACCGTGGCCCTGCCGATCCTGCTGGGTACGCTGATTACCCTGTGGATGAGCAAGTCACTGAACAGCCTGAGCATGGGTAATGAATTGGCCACCGCACTGGGCACCGGTATCGTGCGTACCCAGTTGCTGGGTCTGCTGGCGATTACCTTGCTGTGTGGTGGTGCCACTGCCGCCGTCGGCCCAATTGCCTTTGTCGGTCTGATGATGCCGCACATCGCCCGGCGGCTGGCCGGTTCCGAGCTGCACTGGATGCTGCCATGGACGCTGGTATTAACCCCGATCCTGCTGCTGAGCGCCGATCTGATCGGCCGCTTCCTGGTGGCCGGTGAACTGCGCGTTTCCATCGTCACCGCTCTGATTGGCGCACCGCTGCTGATCATGCTGGTGCGGCAACGCCATATGTTCAGGAGGCAGCGCTAATGTCGATGTCCGCAGCCCGCCTGATGGCCAACCACAAAATGCGCGCCCTTTCGCGTCCGGCGCTGACTGCGCTGCTACTGTTGCTGGCCGTGCTGGCGCTGGCGATTTACGCGCTGGGTTCCGGTGCTCTGTCACTGACCGCCTCGCAGGTGATCGACGCCTTGCGCGGTGAAGGCCCGGCCAACCTGGCGGTGATCGTCACCCAATGGCGCTTGCCACGCGTGGTGATGGCACTGCTACTGGGGGCGGCACTGGGCATCAGCGGTGCCATTTTCCAGTCGATACTGCGCAACCCGCTCGGCAGTCCGGACGTGATTGGTTTTAATACCGGCGCTTACAGCGGCGTGCTGGTGGCCATAGTGCTGTTTAACGGCGGCGTTATCGGCATCACTTCCGGGGCGCTGGTCGGGGGTCTGTTGACCGCCGCGCTGATTTATCTGCTGGCCTGGCGCAACGGCGTCGAGTCTTTCCGTTTGATTATCGTCGGCATTGCCGTCCGCGCCCTGCTGGTGGCGGGCAATACCTGGCTGATCATCAGCGCCTCGCTGGAATCCGCCATGACCGCCGGACTGTGGAGCGCCGGTTCACTCAACGGAGTGAACTGGGCGAAAAGCCTGCCGGTGCTGGTGGTGTTCGCGCTGTGCTGCTTGCTGTTGCTGACACTGTCCCGCCGCATGCGGCTGCTGGAAATGGGTGATGATACCGCCTGCGCACTCGGCGTACCGGTAGAACGATCGCGCGTTATGCTGCTGCTGATCGGCGTGTTGCTGACGGCCGCCGCGACCGCCGTGGCCGGGCCGATCTCCTTTATTGCGCTGGTGGCTCCGCAGATTGCACGACGCCTGTGCGCCAACCGCAGCGTCCTGCTGCTGACCGCCTTGATCGGTGCCCTGTTGTTGTTACTCGCCGATGTCGTTGCACAGCGCCTGTTTATGCCTTATCAGTTGCCGGTCGGGGTGTTGACCGTCAGCCTGGGCGGCATTTATCTGATTTGGCTATTAATCCGTGAGTCACGTAAAAAATGAATGCTGAACCCCTGCAGCCCGCGCCGTTGCGCGCCGAACATCTGACGCTCGGCTACGACAAAAAAATTGTCGCCAGCGACCTGTCCGTCTCTATCCCGCACGGCGAACTGACGGTGATTATCGGGCCGAACGCCTGCGGTAAATCGACCCTGCTACGTACCCTCAGCCGCCTGATGCAGCCGCAAGCCGGCGCAGTCTGGCTGAACGGTAAACAAATCAGCGAATACGCCACCAAAGAGGTGGCGCGCCAGTTGGGGTTGTTGCCACAAAGCTCGACCGCACCGGGTGATATCACCGTGTTTGATCTGGTAGCCCGTGGTCGCTATCCGCATCAGCGCCTGTTCAGTCGCTGGAGTGAGGAGGATCAACAGGCGGTAGACCAGGCGATGCGCTCTACCGGCGTATTCGAGCTGGCCGAACAGCCGGTCGATACGCTCTCCGGCGGACAACGTCAGCGGGTGTGGATCGCGATGGTGCTGGCGCAGCAAACGCCACTGCTGCTGCTGGATGAACCGACCACCTGGCTGGATATCACCCACCAGATTGACCTGCTGGAGCTGATGCGTCAGTTAAACCGTGAAAACGGCCATACGCTGGTGGTAGTGCTGCACGATCTCAACCATGCCTGCCGCTACGCCACGCATCTGATTGCCATGCGCAATGGCAAGGTGGTGGCCGAAGGGGCGCCGAAGGACATTGTGACCGCAGAACTGATCGAAGAGGTGTACGGCCTGCGCTGCATGATCATTGACGATCCGGTCTCGCACACGCCGTTGGTGGTACCGCTGGGTAAGTCATAGATATTGTAGGGGCCCAGCATGCTGGGCCCGCATTAATCGGGGCGAATATATTCGCCCCCTACCGTCACTGGGGATTACAGCGCTCTTAGAATCCGGTTCAGCAACGGCCCTAACACCTTGAACGACGCCGGTGACACGATATCGACGTGGGCACAATCCAGCTCATGCACCTGCAAGGCATCCACGTATTGCGACCAGGTCTGCTGCACGTCCATCCCTTCCTGCAGCGTCTGACGCGCGACAAACAGCGTCGCCTGCCCTTTAAAGTTCGCCGTATGAGTCGCTGAAAGCAGGCGCACCGAATCGGCATAGTTGGCTTCGATATTATCGAACATCGCCACACGGGTTTCGCCCAATGCCGGATCCAACGCATCCTCGGAAACTGCCAGGAACTGCTGACGTTCGCGCTGGACTTCTTTCAGTACGTTGTCATCCAGCATCACGTCCCAGTTCTGGGTTTCCGGCGGATAGGTATCCAGCAGCCCAAGGAAGGCTACCTCTTCACCCCGCGCCTGCAATCTGGCGGCGATACCCTGCGCCAGCGTGCCACCCAGTGAGTAACCGATAAAGTGGTACGGGCCCTGCGGCTGCACCTGCAATACCGTCTCCAGATGTGCGTCGCAGACCTGATCCATATCCTCGCTCAGCGCCAACGGACCCTCTGGCCGTGGTGACTGAATACCCACCAGCGACCAATGCTGATCGATATAGCGCGGCAATACGCTGAACTGCCAGGAGAATCCGGATGCCGGATGCAGACAGAACAACGTTGGGCCTTCCGTGGTACGTAATGGCAGTACGCTGTCAAAACCGGTCTGATCGGCCTCTTCCTGCGTGCGCTCTTCTGCCAGCAGCTGCGCCAGCTGTTCCACCCGGGAAGCCACCATCACCTGCCCTACCGAGACCGCTTTACCCAGTTCACGGCGCAGCTCTGCCGCCAGACGCATCGCCAGCAGCGAGTGACCACCGAGGGCAAAGAAATCGTCGTCGGCAAACACGGTTTCACGCTGCAGCAGACGGGCGAACACCGCAGCAATCGCCGTTTCCAGCCCGGCTTCAGGTTCACGCCCGGCGGCTCTGACGCCGCTCTGTGGTTGCGGCAACGCTTTGCGATCCAGCTTGCCATTGGCACTCAGCGGCAAGGATCCCATCTCGACCAACGCCACCGGCACCATATGCGGCGGCAAACGATCGGTCAGCGCGGCTCGCAGCACCTCCAGATCTAGGCGCACACCGGACTGCGCCACCAGATAGCCTACCAGTTGGCGGGCATCGCCACCGGCCGGATCTGTCGGCGTATTATCCAGCACCAGCGCATGAGTCACCGCCTGCTTGATACCCGGTAATGACAGCAACGCATGATCGATTTCACTCAGTTCTATACGTTGGCCACGAATTTTTAGCTGATCGTCGCTGCGACCGAGGTATTCCACTTCCCCCCCCGGTAACCAGCGCGCGACGTCGCCCGTGCGATACATCCGCCCACCGTCACCTTCCGGATCGGCCACAAAGCGGCTGGCGGTCAGTTCTGGTCGGCCCAGATAGCCGTGCGCCAGCTGTACACCGGTGAGATACAAATCACCCGCGACACCCGGCGGCACCGGCCGCAAGCGTGCGTCGAGAATGCGCAGACCGGTGTTCCATACCGGCAGGCCAATAGGCACGTTAGCCCCGGTGACGGCGGCCAACGCCTCGCCCCAGGCCGGATGCCAACTGACGTCTACCGCCGCTTCGGTCGGGCCGTACAGGTTATGCAACGGCACCCCGGTGCGGCTTTGCCACAGGCGGCACAGCTCGGCCGGCAAGGCTTCACCACTGCAGAACACCTGCCGCAACGGCGCACAACACGCCACCGCCTGCCGAGTGTCCAATGCACCGACAAAGGCCGCCAGCATCGAAGGCACAAAGTGCATAGTGGTGACCCGATATCGGTCAATCAGTTGCAGCAACTGTTCCGGATCGCGATGCGCTTCCGGCGGTGCCATCACCAACTGGGCACCCACCATCAACGGCCAGAAGAACTCCCATACCGAGACGTCAAAACTGCAGGGGGTTTTCTGCAACACCACATCGCCCGCGGCCATCGGATACTGATGCTGCATCCACAGCAGACGGTTGACGATCGCCTGATGCCCCACCAGCACGCCTTTCGGCCGCCCGGTTGAGCCGGAGGTAAAGATAATGTAGGCCGGATGATGCGGCGTTGGCCCACTGAGCACCACGTCCGCCGCACTGTTTGCGGCCAGCGGTGCGTCATACAGCAAGATCTCACCCTGGCCGGCAAAACGCGCCTGCTGGCTGGCTTCGGTGATAATCAGGCGTGGTGCGGCATCTTCCAGCATCATGCTGAGGCGTTCGTCAGGATAACCAGTGTCCAGCGGCAAATAAGCCGCCCCGGCCTCGACGATGGCCATTAATGCCAGCGACAAAAACACCGACCGTGGCAAGGCAACGGCGACGATATCGCCGGGCTGCACACCCTGTGCCGTCAGTTGACGCGCTAACGCAGTGACCTGTTCACGGGTTTCGCGGTAGTTGAATTGGTATTGCGCATCGGCCAGCGCCGGGGCATCCGGGGTTTTCTGCGCCTGTTGCGCCAACAGGCCGCTGAGGGTTTGCGGCGCCACCGGATGAGCGGTGTCGTTAACCCGGGCCAACAATTGACGATCCTGCTCGGTGAGCAAATCGGCTTCACCGATCGGCATCTGTGGTTGTGCCGCAAACTGGCGCAGCAACAGCGGCAGGCGTTGCAGATGCGCCGCCAGCTCATCCGGCTGATAACGCTCGGCATTGGCCAGCAGATCAACCTTCAGCGTACCAGCCTCATCGAGGTACAACGCGATTTCCAGGTCACGCACCGGCCCGGAGGCCAGCTCATGGGTAATGCCTTCGATATCACCGAAATCCAATTGGAAATCGAACATCTTAAAGTTGAAAACGGTGCCGTACAGCGGCTGGGCATCGCCAATCCGCCCCAGATCACGCTGCACCTGTTCCGCCTCGTAACGCTGATGACGACGGACACTTTTCAGCTCTCGGCCGATATTGCCGGCGACCTCGCTCAGTGTAGCCTGAGGATCGAGGTGCATTTCGATCGGCAATACGTTAATCACCGGCCCGTTGGCGCACAGTGCCGCCGAACCGGTGCGGCGCATAAAGATAAAACCGGCGCTGAAGCTGGCGTGGCCGCTCAGGCGAGACACCCACAGCGCCACCAATGCCAGCGCCATATCTGCCACGCTGAACTGCTGCTGACCGGCGTTCACCAGTTGGCTAAAGTCCTGGCGGTCACACAGCTGTGATAACCGATGAATGCGGGTGGTCGGCGTTTGGCCGGCCAACGGCTGCGGACAGAGCGTAGCCGGGGTCGGCAACTGCTGCGCCTTGTTCAGCCAAAAGGCCGCGTCGCGCTGACAGGTAGGCGACTGGGCGTAGCGTTGATACTCTTCAACCACTTCGCTGAAGGCGCTAAACGGCGTCGGGTCCGGCTGTTCATTACGTAACGTTCGGGTATAAATATGGGCAATTCTGCGGGCAATGGCGGTGAAACTGAAGCCATCGACCAAAATATGGTGATAACGCTGATACCAGAACCAGCGCTGATCCGACAGGCGGATCAACATATGGCGGTACAGCGCATTACCGCTGCCGATGCGTAAATCACCGGACATATCCAGTTGCATCAAGGCGCGTGCTGCAACGGCTGCGTCAGGAGAATCACGCAGATCAATAAACTCGACCGGCAGGATCGCCAGCGCCGGGTCATGCCACTGCATCGGCACCCCGTCACGTTCTGCAAAACGGAACTGCAGGGTATCCACTTCGGACAGCCCCTGCGCAATCGCCTGTAGCAGACAATCCTGGTCCAGCGGGCCGTTCAGCTCAATATAGTGGGAAACCGCGTAAGCATTGGCATGCGGTGAAATTTGATCGGCAACCCAAATCCCGGGCTGCGCGGCGACCAACGGCAGCTCAGTGGCGAGCTGCTGTTCGGACGATAATAAAATGCTGTCTGACAAGGGACTGACTCCTGTTTTCGGGACTAATGCCATCACGCCTTACGCAGTGATGCGGGCCGCATATCCTGCCAATGTTGTTCCAGCCACAGCACGCACAGCGGCCGGGCCGCCGGGCCGAATACCGGCGTCCACCCCGCCGGTACTGCGCTGAAATTCGGCCACAGGCTGTATTGCCGTTGGTCATTCTGCACAATCAGGCAGATTTGTTGTTCGTCATCGAACGGGTTCAGAGTTTCCATCACGGACTCCTTGGACAGTGAAGGTTAGCTTGGCTGAAGGAGCAGGAACTTGATCCGCCCACAGCGCCTGTAGCCCATCGATCAGACCGCCACGCCAGCACAGGTGATCATGTCCCCCCGCTACCACCCGGTATTGCACCCGATGTCCGGCGTCACGCAGCAATGCCGCCATTTGGTCGTTCACCCGGTGCGCTACTTTTTCGTGCACACCGGCCTCCATAAACACCTTCAACTTACCCTTGCCGACGCCCTGCTCAACCTGATGCAGCAACCAGCCGGCATCGGCGGGTATCTCTTCACGCTGATACATATCGCGACGTGGCCACCAGAAGGAGCCAGACTGGCTGATAACGCCGCCGAAGCACTGCGGCCAGTGCAAGCCGGCATACAGCGATGACAGGCCGCCAAAACTCTGGCCGCACACTAACGTCGTGGCCGGATCACGGCGGTGAGGCGCCCATTCGGCCACCTGCGGCAGCAGTTCTTCTTGCACCGCCAGCCAGAAATCTTCATTGCAGGCCAGTTCCTGACTACGGTGTTTCAGGCTGATGATGTCGATCAGCAGATAAACCGCTTCCGGCAGTTTGCCTTCGCGGGTCAACTGCATCAGCGGATCCCAGACCGGCATGTTGCTCGACCAGAATTGCCCGTCCAGCATTACCGCCAGCGGCCGTTGCGCCGGGTTGCTGTCGCCGGTGGTGTAAACCCAGACGTTACGGGTATTACCCAGTCGCTCGCTGTGCCAACTGTGACGCTGCAGTCGCGCAGGCGGCGCTGGCGTACAGCGCCCACTGGCCACGGCGTAGCGATCAAAATCCAGCCAGGCCGGTTGCGATGGGGCCTCCGGCATATGCAGCCCGGACAGCACATTGCCGCCAACACCGGTCCATGAACGATGGGGATTAAGCAGATCCTGAGTCGCACCGGCAAACACCTGATGCCACCAGTGACGGATCGAATGCATATTGGCGTGCGCATCGTCACCCCTGTGTTCCAGCGGTCGGTCGTCCATACAGGGGATAAAGCAGTAGCTGCCACGCCAGTCCGCGCTCAGCTCGGTTTGCCAATACCAGACGTCGGTGCCTTCCAGCCGTTGCAGGCTCTGTGGCGGCGACGACTGATGGTGGTCGGTCAGGCAATTGATGTGGATCCAAACGCGTTGATAGGCTGAAGTGAGCTCACATCCCTGCGGATCGCGCCATAAAAATGTGACCTTCCCTCGCCCATCCCCCAGCAGCTCCACCAGCGGCGTGCCGCGTTTGGCGATATTCAGCCACCATCCATGGCGCCCGGCGTGCTTGCTCGATAATAATCTGCTGCTTTCTGACTCGGATTTTGTTTTCAAAACGCCTATTCACTTTTTAGCTGGCAGCTTCAGGAAAGCCGGTAAATTCGCGGCGCGAGGCGCTGCCCAAGAAAACCGTAAACCGAATACTATTGATAATTATTTGCGTTTGCAATAGTGTGTGTAGGCCCGCAAACGGGGCAGGTATTCTTCAACAGGGATGGATACCGGGTTTTAGCGCTGAATCCAATGTCGGTATCGGTGTCGTCGCGTCTCGGCCGGCTGGATTTTTATTTTCGAAAACACAAAAACTACAACCGCCCTTCTCTCCGCCGGTGGCCTACAGCTTGGGTGCCCCGGGAAAGGCAGCAAGGTAGGAACACTCACATGAACCGCAAATTATCTCGTTATTCCTTAGCCACACTCATCGGGTTAGGATTAGGCGCGTCCGCCTTTGCGCACGCCGCACAGCAAACAGAAACCACCGCAGAAACAGACTCCGTCGCCAAAAACAAAAAACAACCCGCTGAAGAAACCATTGTTGTGACCGCCGCCAAGCAGAACCTGCAGGCCCCAGGCGTTTCTACCATCAGCGCCGACGAAATCAAAAAGCGCCCACCGGCGCGCGATATCAGCGAACTGATCCGTACCATGCCTGGCGTTAACCTGACCGGTAACTCCACCAGCGGCCAGCGCGGCAACAACCGCCAGATCGATATTCGCGGCATGGGTCCGGAAAATACCCTGATCCTGATCGACGGCAAACCCGCTACCAGCCGTAATTCAGTGCGTCAGGGTTGGCGTGGCGAACGTGATACCCGTGGCGATACCGCCTGGGTGCCACCGGAGATGATTGAACGCATCGAAGTGCTGCGCGGCCCGGCGGCAGCACGCTACGGCAACGGTGCCGCCGGTGGCGTCGTCAACATCATCACCAAGAAGAACACCAAAGAGCTGCACGGCTCGTTAAATGCCTACTTCAACGTCCCGCAGCACAAGCAAGAAGGCTCTACCAAGCGCACCGACTTCAGCCTGTCCGGTCCGTTGACCGACGATCTGAGCTTCCGCCTGTTTGGCGGCTACAGCAAAACTCAGGCCGATGCCTGGGATATCAACGAATCACACAAATCCGCGCGTGTGGGTGCTTATGCCAGCAGCACGCCCTCCGGACGTGAAGGCGTAGAAGACAAAAACATCGATGCCATGCTGCACTGGGACTTTGCTCACTTGCAGTCACTGGAGTTTGAGTATGCCTACGGTCGCCAGGGCAACCTGTATGCCGGGGATACCCAAAACACCAACTCCAACGCGCTGGTGCAAAGCAACTACGGCAAAGAGACCAACCGTATTTACCGTGAAACCTTCGGCCTCAACCACCGTGGTGCCTGGGATAACGGCGTCAGCACCAACAACTATATTCAGTTCGAACGCACGCGTAATACCCGTCTGAACGAAGGCCTGGCCGGCGGTACCGAAGGCATCTTCGATACCAAAAACGAGGGTTTCGGCACCACCAAGCTCGACGATTTCCTGGCGCACAGCGAAGTCAGCGTGCCATTCGAACTGGGCGTGACGCAAACCGCCACGGTCGGGACCGAGTGGAACCAACAGAAGATGAAGGACGGCTCTTCGACCAGCCAAACTCAGATGGGCGGCACCATTCCAGGCCAAGACACCGGCACCCGTAGCCCTTACGCCTCCGCGCATATCTTCTCGCTGTTTGCCGAAGACAATATGGAGCTGACTGACAGCACCATGCTGACACCGGGCCTGCGTTACGACCTGCACTCCGAGGCCGGCAACAACTGGAGCCCGTCACTGAACCTGTCGCAGGAACTGGGCGACTTCTTCACCCTGAAGATGGGCATCGCCCGTGCCTATAAGGCACCAAACCTGTACCAGACCAACCAAAACTATTTGCTCTACAGCAAGGGGCAAGGTTGTTCGTCCAGCGACGTCAAAAATGGCTGTTACCTGCTGGGTAACGACGATCTGAAAGCGGAAACCAGCGTCAACAAAGAGATTGGTCTGGAATTTCATAACGACGGCTGGCTGGCCGGCGTGACCTATTTCCGTAACGACTACCACAACAAAATTGAAGCGGGCAACTCCCGAATCGGCACCAGCAGCACCGGTACCGCCATTTACCAGTGGGAAAACGTGCCTAAAGCGGTAGTACAGGGGCTGGAAGGGTCGTTGAACGTGCCGGTGAGCGAGACCGTTTCCTGGACCAACAACGCCACCTACATGATTGAAAACAAGAATAAGACGACCGGTGATTACCTGTCGATTATTCCTGAGTTCACCATCAACTCGACCCTGAGCTGGCAGGCAACCCAGGAGCTGTCGATGCAATCGACACTGACCTGGTACGGCCGCCAGAAACCGAAGAAGTATAACTACCAGGGTAAGCCGGTTAGCGGCACCGAAACCAAGGAAGTCAGCCCTTACGCCGTAGTGGGTGCCAGCGCCACCTATGATGTGACCAAGAACATCAGCCTGACCGCCGGTATCGACAACCTGTTCGACAAACGCCAGTTCCGTGAAGGTAACTCGCAGAACGTGGGGGACCCAACCACCGGCGCGATTAACATCGCCGGTGCAGGGGCAGCCACCTATAACGAACCGGGCCGGACTTACTATATGAGCGTGAATACCCATTTCTAAACGGCCAGCTTAATCAAGACTGCTAACCCCCCACTAAGGGGCTAAACCGGTAGGGGTCGAACATGTTCGACCCGATTTAACCCAGTGTTTATGCAACTGGGCGCAGCATGCAGCGCCCCTACCATTAAAAAGCAGAGCCGATTGCCAACGACCTCAGGGGCTGCCATGCAGCCCCTTTTTATTATTTCTCCAGCGAGACCTGTTTGAAGATGTGCTTACCAAACGGGTCGATCTCGTAACCTTTCACTTCTTTGCGCACCGGTTCAAAAATGGTTGAGTGGGCAATCATCATTGCCGGCATTTGGTCATGCATCATCACCTGCGCCTGCTGATACATCGCCACCCGTTTGGCGTGGTCATTCTCTTCACGCGCCTGCAAAATCAGCTTATCAAAGGGTGGGTAGCACCACTTGGCCGAGTTCGAACCCCCATTGGCCGACACGCAGGTAAACAGCGGGCCGAAGAAGTTATCCGGATCGCCGTTGGCAGTGGTCCAACCCATCAGTGCTGCCTGATGTTCACCGTTTTTTATCCGCTGCAGGTACTCACCCCACTCGAAGGTGACAATCTTGGCCTTCACGCCGATCTTCGCCCAATCGGCCTGGATCATCTCCGCCATGCGCTTGGCATTCGGGTTGTACGGCCGTTGTACCGGCATCGCCCACAGGTCAATAGCGAAGCCCTGGCCCAGCCCGGCCTCCTGCAACAACTGTTTGGCTTTTTCCGGTGAGTACGGATAGTCCTCAATTTTATCATTGCTGCCCCACTGGGTCGGCGGCAGCAGATTCTTCGCCGGCTGCCCCGCGCCGTGGAACACCGCTTCGAGAATAGCCGGCTTGTTCACCGCCAGAGCCAACGCCTGCCGAACCTTGAGGTTATCCAACGGCTTTTTCTGGGTGTTGAACGCCAGGAAACCGATGTTCAGCCCGGATTTCTCCATCAACTGGATATTTTTGTCCTCACGCATGCGCGTCAGATCCGCCGGGTTGGGGAATGGCATCACCTGGCATTCATTCTTTTGCAGCTTGGCGAAGCGCACCGCCGCATCCGGGGTGATCGAGAACACCAAGCGGTCAATCTTCGGTTTGCCTTCCCAATACTGGTCGAACGCCTTGTAGAGGATCTTCGCATCCTTCTGGTACTGCACCAACTGGAAGGGACCGGTACCGACAGGATCGTTATCCACCCGCTGCGGGGTGCCGGCTTTCAGCATCGCATCGGCATATTCGGCGGATAGAATAGTGGCGAAATACATGCCGAGATCGGCCACAAACGGCGCTTCTGCGCGCGAAAGTTCAAAGCGCACGGTGTTGTCATCCACTTTGACAATCTGGTTGATCAGCGAACCAAACTCCATCGATTCGAAGTTGGTGTAAGCCCCGTTGGAGACCTTGTGATAAGGGTTATTGGCATCTTTTTGCCGCATAAAGGAAAAGATGACGTCGTCGGCATTGAAGTCACGGGTGGGAGTAAAGTATTTGTTGCTCTGGAACTTCACGCCTTTACGCAGATGAAATGTGTAATTCTTGCCGTCTTCGCTCACCTGCCAGCTTTCCGCCAGGCTCGGTTGCAGCTCGACGGTACCGGTTTTGAAATCCACCAGCCGGTTGTAAAGGGTCGCCGAACTGGCATCGACCGTCGGGCCGGAGGTAAACAGCTGCGGATTGAAACCTTCCGGCGAGCTTTCGGAACAATAAACCAGCGTGCTGGCGCGCGCGCCGCCCATCACCGCCAGGGCCAATAATCCCAGCGTCATTGTTATCGCTTTTGCTTTTGATTTCTGATTCATCGTGCCATCCCCAGAGTAAAAAAAAGACTCGAGGGATACCAATAAATCATGCAGTTAGGGATGTAAAGAACAAATTCTGAGCATGGAAAACGGGGAGTGCCAGAGGCGGCATTCCCCGTGGTTTAACGACTTGCTGAAATTAAATCATCTGGCTGAAGTTCATCTGCGCCATCAGTTTGTAGTTGTCGGCGTAATCCACCGGAATGGCCACCACGACCGGCCCCTGAATTTCCATCGCCTTACGCAGCATGGGCCGCAAGTCCTCCACCGACTGCACGGCAAACCCGACCGCACCGCAGGCCTCAGCATAGGCTTTAAAGTCGATGGGGCCGAATTCCACCCCGGATTTACGCTGGTATTTGTTCACCTCCTGCATTTCCACCATGTTGTAGGCATTATCCACCCAAATCACGTGCACGATGTTATTTTTCAGCCGCACCGCGGTTTCCAGCTCCATGCTTGACTGCATAAAACCGCCGTCGCCGGATATTGACACCACTTTATCCCCCGGGCGCACCAGCGCCGCACCGATGGCCCACGGCAACGCCACCCCCATGGTCTGCTGGCCGTTGGAAATCAGTAGCTGGCGCGCGCGGAAACTGTAAAGGTAACGTGCAATCCAGATGTGGAAACTGCCCATGTCCACGCACAGCGTCACGTCGTCGCTGACTATGTCCTGCAACTCTTTCACGATGCGCAACGGGTGGATCGGCATACCGCCGCGCCGTGCGGCACGTTCCGCCAATTCATTGCGCTGACGCCCCAGATCGCTGAGGATCAGTTCGACCTCCGCCGGTACGCTCACCACGCTGTTAAAGGCTTCGGTCATCATGTCGAGAGTGGCGCTGATATTGCCCACCAGCTCGACGTCCGGGCGATAGCAGGTGTCGATGTCCGCCGGCAGCACGTCGATATGCACCAGTTTCAATCGACCCTGGCTGTTCCACATGCAGGGATCGTACTCGATCGGCCCGTAGCCGACGCTGACCACCAGATCGGCCTTCTGCAATAGCTGGTCGGCAGGTTGGTTGTTGAACAACCCAACACGCCCGGCAAAACGCGCGAAGTGATTGACGTCGATCACCCCGGCCGCCTGATAGGTACCCACCACCGGCATATGGGTGCGATGCAGCAACTGACGCACCGCCTCGCTGTTTTCCGGACGGCTGGCCTGCAGGCCTAACAACAGCACCGGGCATTTCGCCTGTTGGATCAGTTTAACCGCCGCACCAATATCCTCGGCCGCCGCTGCCCCCATGCGCGGCAATCGGCACCCCGCCAGCACCGGCGCACTGACCGGCTCATTGACGATGTCCATCGGCAGGCTGACGAACGATGCCCCCGGACGGCCAAACTCGGCGTGGCGGAAAGCATTGGCGATCACTTCCGAAATCGCCGAACCGGCATGCACCTCGGCGCAATACTTGGTCACCGGCCGGAACATGCTGACGGTGTCCATGCTCTGGTGGGTTTGCTTCTGGTTATCGGCACGTTTCACCGCCCCGCCAAACGCCACCACCGCATCCCCTTCTGAGGTGGCGGTCGCCAGCCCGGTGATCAGATTGGAACTGCCCGGTCCGGAGGTCACCAGTGCCACCCCGGCCTTGCCGGTCAAACGCCCGACCGCCGCTGCCATAAACGCGGCGTTGGCTTCGTGACGCACCACCACCGTTTCTATCGAGGGGGCGTCCTCCAGCGAATCAAATACCCGATCAATCTTGGCTCCCGGGATGCCGAATACGTAGTTAACCCCCTGCGCTTCCAGATTTTTCACCACTAAATCTGCGCCGCACGCCCAGTTATGGTCTGTTTTTGCCTTGCTCATGGAATACCTCCTGAAAATTAACCCAAGACTGTCGCGGACTTAACCCTCGGCAGAACGAATTGCGCGGTCCAAATCCTCTGGACAGAGGTCGGCGCGCAGAAAATCCGCATCATGCGGCAACTGAAGATTGAGACGGGTGATCACGCCAAATTGCAGGCGACCGTGGTCGAGCTGGTAATCCAGCACGTGGCCGCCGCCGTTGCGATCCTCGGTGACAAAATGTTCGTGATAACCGGCCACGCCAATGCCCTGCATATAGTCAGGCGAGCGGAAACCGACCAGGGTGCCCTGGCAGTGATGAAAGGCAAAGGTTGGCTGCTCCTCTATCGCTTCCAGCATCGGGCGATAGGGGCGTTCCTGGCGGGGTACGGTGCGGGTTTCCACGTGGCTGAATTCGCCGTCAACGCGTACCGCGCAGAACAGATTTGGTGAAGCCACCTGTTCGTCAATGCACTGGTGCAGTTGCGCCTTGGTGATCGGGCGATCAAAGTTTTGGGTAATGCTCGGTTGGAAAAAGGTGACAACGGCAAACGGGGTTTTCTGCTGCAGACTAGCCGGCCGCGCACTGCCGTCGGCACGCAACTGGTGAATTTCCTTGTCGAAGGCGATCAGTTCGCCGTCAAGGTGATTGAAGGTGCCCAGGCCGAAGTTACCGTGCCGGAGCAATTCGGCAATAGTGACCTCCCCTTCGTAAACGCCGCTGATTAACGCGCTCATCAGCGAGATTTGGTAGATCTCGCCCTCCCCAACGCTCAGCGACTGCCTGGCAAACCCTTGCGCCAAATGCTGCGCACAGGAACACCCGTGGTCTTCGTTCATAAACTACTCCTCCACCAGCGCGGAGTGGAATGCCCCGCGCGTTCAAAAATGCTCACCTGAAGGTGAGCAAAGATGTCACCGGCGACGCGTTCAGTTGGAACGATTCAGCCAACGATGACAAAAAAACCGGCACGGCAGGCCGGTGACACCCAAGGTCAACAACGGTTTAGATTCACTAATCATTGTTGTTAAACAGGGTGCCAAATTGAACGGTTAGTCTGGTGTTGAAGCAGTTATCAATACCGCAGGCACACGGCGGAGCCTGGGGAAAACAAGCTATCTGAAGTTCTAAAAACCGCGTGTCTTATGCATTCTTGCTCTGTGCGGTGAGCTCACGGCACGTTGTTATCCGCCGTAAGCACCAAAAAAGAGTAGCCGCATTGCGACGGACGGAGAACCAGGTATTCATAAGAAACGCTTTTGCATATAATGCAAAGATGAATGACGCCCGCTATGTTGAACATCTGCCGATATTTCTCGAGGTGGCCCTGTTGGGCAGCTTCTCCGCCGCCGCCCGCAAGCTGGGAATGGTGCCTTCTTCGCTGGTGCGCCACGTTGATGCACTGGAAAGTGCCTTGGGCGCGACGCTGTTTATTCGCTCAACGCGCGGTCTGATGCTGACGGACGCCGGGGAAATGCTGCAGACGCGAGCCACCACGTTGCTGACGGACATCAGCGATATCCGCGCCGAACTGACTTCGCTGAGCGACAGGCCGCAAGGCACCTTGCGCATCAGTTGCCTGCCGACCTTTGGCAAAACCTATATTCTGCCACTGTTGCCGACGCTGGCTGAACGCTATCCGCAGCTGTTTGTTGAGCTGGATTTAACAGAGCGTCAGACCGATCCGACCCAGGAACTGCTGGATGCCGCCATCCGCATCGGCGAGCAGAAAGACAGTGGGCTGTACGCCAGCCGGATAGCCACCCAGCGCTGGATGATGTGCGCCAGCCCTGATTATCTCGCCCGCTATGGCCGCCCAGCCGACCTGAACGCCTTGCCGGAACATCGGCTGATTGCCCGCTATCACAAGCAACAGCCGGCCTGTTGGGCACAAATTCTCAGCGCTCCGTTGATGGATCGCTGCAATCTGGTATTGCGCTGTGATGACTTTACCGCTCAGCGCGAGGCGGCGCTGCTGGGGCTGGGGATCACCTTTTTACCCAACTGGGTCGTCGGGCCGGATATTCAGGCCGGTCGGTTGCTGCCGCTGCTGGAAGATCCGCGGCAGGAGCAACAGGGGATTTATCTGCTGCGGCCGCTGGCGAAGGTGTCCACACGGCTGAATCTGTTTATTACTCTGCTCAAGCAGAGTATTGGTCAGCCGCCGAGTTGGGAGTGAAGCGGTGATACCTGGCCATACAGCGCCGGGTTGTCACTTTCATCTTTCAGCTCTATTCCGGTCAGGCGACGCTGGAAAGCCTGCTCCAGCAGCCACGCCAGTTTAAACGCCGCCTGCGGGTAATCCAGCCCTTCCGGACGCACGTTGGAAATGCAATTACGCTCCGACTCCCGCCGCTGGGTGTTCGGCCCCCAGGTCAGGTAGATCCCCAGGCTGTCCGGCGATGACAGGCCCGGCCGCTCGCCGATCAACATCGCCACCGCTCTGGCCCGCAAACATTCACCAATATCATCCCCCAATGCCACCCGCGATTGATGCGCTAACACCACCGGTGCGACCGAGAGCCCCAATAGGTCGAGATAAGGCCGCAGCGCCTGCAACAACGGCAGCGCCTGACGATGTACCGCCTTGGAGGACAAACCGTCCGCCACCACCAGCAGTAAGTCAGCTGGCTTGTCCGACAGGCCCTGCAGCAGGCTGCGGCTGTCCGCAGCCAACCGACGCCCCAGATCCGGTCGACTGAGATAAGCGGTACGATCGGCCGCCTGGCTGTGCACCGTCAAGGTTTGCCAGCCCTGATGCTGTAAAGCGCTGGCCAGCGTATCGCTGTCGAACGGCTGGTGCACCGCATCACGCGCCTGCGCATGCGCCAGGCCAAATTTAAGCAGTTCCTCGGTGGGCAGGCTGGCACCGGTGCGCCCCAGCGCAATGCGCGCATCGGTAAAGGCACGCAGCGCATCCCAACTATTAACGTGGACCGGCTTGCTCATGGTTGCTCTCCCTGTAACGCCAGCAACAGCGGGTGATTAGCGGCGGTGTCGCGCAGTCGCCCCAGATCGTCGGTGATATGCATTTTCGTCAGCCAGTCGGCGAACTCCGGCGCATGCTTCAGCCCCAGCAGTTCGCGGATATACAGCGCGTCGTGGAATGAGGTGCTTTGGTAATTGAGCATGATGTCATCCGCCCCCGGAACACCAATCAGGAAGGTCAGCCCGGCGGTGGCCAACAGCGTCAACAGCGTATCCATATCGTCCTGATCCGCCTCCGCGTGATTGGTGTAACACACGTCGCAACCCAGCGGCAGGCCGAGCAATTTCCCGCAGAAATGATCTTCCAGACCGGCGCGGATAATCTGTTTGCCGTCGTACAGGTACTCCGGCCCGATAAAGCCGACCACGGTGTTGATCAGCAATGGCGAGAAATGTCGTGCTACCGCATAGGCACGTGCCTCACAGGTTTGTTGATCAACACCGTGGTGCGCATTGGACGACAAACAACTGCCCTGCCCGGTTTCGAAGTACATGACGTTATGACCCAGAGTGCCGCGATTGAGGCTCAGTGCTGCCTGCTGCGCCTCCGCCAGCAGGGCCAGATTTATGCCAAAACCGCTGTTGGCCGCCTCGGTACCGGCGATCGACTGGAACACCAAATCCACCGGCGCGCCACGCTCGATCAGGCGCAGCGTATTGGTGACGTGCGTCAACACACAGGATTGGGTAGGAATGGCGAAACGCTGGATCACGTCGTCCAGCATATAATTGAGTTTCTCCAGCAGCGGCAGGCTGTCGCTGGCCGGGTTGATGCCCACCACCGCGTCACCGCTGCCATACAGCAAACCATCAAGCATGCTGGCCGCAATGCCCTGCAGACTGTCGGTAGGATGGTTCGGCTGCAGTCGCACGCTGAGGTGGCCCGGTAAACCAATGGTGTTGCGAAAACGCGTGATCACCCGGCACTTTTTGGCCACCAGGATCAGATCCTGATTGCGCATCAGTTTACTCACTGCCGCCGCCATTTCCGGCGTAATGCCGGCGGCCACCCGCGCCAACATAGCGCTGTCCGCCTGCTCACTCAGCAGCCAGTCGCGAAAGTCCCCCACCGTCAGGTGCGAAATCGGCGCAAAGGCCAACGCATCGTGGCTATCGATAATCAGCCGTGTCACCTCGTCCTGTTCGTACGGCACCAGCAACTGCTGGAGGAAAGTTTTCAGCGGCACCTCTGCCAACGCGATGCGCGCTGCCATGCGTTCCTCTGCGCTGTCCGCCGCCACTTCCGCCAGATAGTCGCCGGAACGGGCCGGTGACGCCTTGGCCATCAACTGGCGTAAATCACTGAAACGGTAGCTGCGCCGGTTAAGCGTTGCCTGATACATAGTGTCCCCTGTTGTGCCCTGAATACTCACCTGAAGTTGCAAACCCTGTACCAAGTGTAGTCAGTCGGCCAGCGAATATATTCGCTCGCTGTTTCACCCACGGGCACTTCAGGTTACAGTAGCCGCAACAAAGGAGAGGTAATGACCCGGCAACAGAAAATTATCCAGTGGTTACAGCAAGATAGTGAAAGAATGGCGGCATTGCGCACCGCACGGCGGCTTGGTCTGAATGACTGGTGCCTGGGGGCCGGTTTTGTGCGTAATCTGGTGTGGGATCGGTTGCACGGTTACACCACGTCAACGCCGCTTAACGACATCGACGTGATCCATTTTGATCCACAACGCCCGGAAGCGGAGCGTGACCAAATGCTGGAAACGCGACTGCAAGAGTGGTTGCCACAGCCGTGGTCGGTGAAAAACCAGGCGCGTATGCATCTGCGCAGCGGCCGGGCGCCCTATCTTAACAGCGAAGATGCCATCAGCTATTGGACCGAGCGGGAAACCGCGGTGGGCGCACGTCTGAACGCTGACGACAGCATCCAACTGGTCGCGCCATTCGGCCTCGACGGGTTGTTCGATGACACCATCACCTTCAATGCCAAAAACGGCGACCTCAGCGCCTATGAACAACGGGTAACCAGCAAAGGCTGGTTGCAACACTGGCCACGCCTGCGGCAAATCCGCGGGTAAAGTTTTCCCCCGCGCGGCCGATACCCTGAGCAGCAGAATCAAACTCAGGGAGAGTATTATGTCGACCAGCATTACCATGATTGTCCCGGTGAAAAACACCGTACCCGGCATCAGCAAGGTTTTTAGCGCCCCCGGTAACGAAGGCCAGTTGCTGATGGCCAAACCGGTCAACCAGCAGCCGGAAGGCGGCAAGATGAAAGAAACCAGGGAAGCGGGCGGTAGCGATCAGGTAAAAGTGGCCGACAGCAGCGCCTCAGCACGGATCAAATCGCTGAATAAACAAATCCAGGATCTGCAACAAAAGCTGGTAGATCTGAAAGACTCGGATGGTGATCCTAAAGAGATCGAAAAACAGAGACAGCTGATCCAGGCACAGATCAAAATGCTGCAGGCCGAAATCGCGCGGATTCAGAAAGAAGAGATGGAAAAACAGCAGGCAGAGCAAATGGCCAAAACGGCTGACAGCGTTACCCCCGCCAAAGGCGACGGCATCAACCGCCCGACCGCACTTAACGCCGTGGATGTGTATATTTAACTCAGTAATCCGCCTGCCGTTGGCGCTGCTGCTGCAACAACGCCGCCTGCTGTCCCACCACCTGCCAGATGACCTCCGCCGCCGGTGTCAGCGAGCGGTTTTTACGCCGTACCAGCATCAGCGCACGGTTGATTTCCGGCACCAGCCGCCGAACCTTCAACTGGCCCCCTTCCGGCAAGGGTAATGCCAACGCCGGAAAAATACTGATGCCGATACCCGCCGCCACCATCGGGAACAGCGTGGCCGGGTGGCCAATCTCCTGCACCACCGTGGCTTCCACCCCTTGTTGGCGCAGGGCGCTGTCAATCAACGGTCGGCTGCCGGAGGCATAATCCTGTAATACCAAACGACTGCCGTTCAGCGCCGACCAGTGCACTTCGGGCAATTCGGCAAACGGATGATCGTTACGGCACAGCAGCAGGAAAGGTTCGTGCAGGATCGGTTCACAGTCCAGATCCAACGCCTGCACCGGATCGACCACGATGCCAAAATCGACCTCGGCGTTGCGAATGCTGTGCAGCACCTGCTGTTGCGCCTGGTCACGCAGCATAATGCGGATCTCCGGATACTGCTTTTCCCCTGCGGCGATACATTGCGGCATCAGGTGCGCAGAGATGGTTTGGCTCGACGCCACCCGCACCGTACCACTGCGTAGCACGCCAAAGCTGCGCGCATCCAGCAATGACGACTGTAATTCATCCAGCAATCGTTCAACGCGGTTGGCCAACCGCTGTCCGGCGTCGGTCAGCAACACTTCGCGGGTCGTACGATCGAGCAGGCGCACGCCGATTTCCGCCTCCAGCTCTTTTACGCTGTGACTGACCGCCGACTGGGTCAGGCCAATCGCCTCACCGGCCCGGCTGAAGCTGCGATGCCGGGCAATGGCGACAAAAACCCTGAGTTGTTTAATCGAGTAATTCATGTTTTTTATTCATAAATGAATTAAATAAATCAATTTAATTATTATATCCCGTCGCGCGACAATGGGCGCATTGATTTTTCTTCGAGTATGCCGCCATGAGATTTTTGCCCGATCGTTTTACCCTAACGCTGATCGCCACCGTGCTGCTGGCTTCGTTCCTGCCGGCGCGCGGCGAGTTCGTCGGTTGGCTGAACGCGTTGACCATCGCTGCCATCGCCCTGCTGTTCTTTATGCACGGTGCCAAGCTGTCTCGCGAAGCCATTCTGGCTGGCAGCAACAACTGGCGGCTGCATCTTTGGGTGATGTTCAGCACCTTTATTATTTTCCCGACGCTCGGCGTGCTGTTTAAATGGTGGTCGCCGGTCAACGTCAGTCCCGAGTTGTATTCCGGTTTTATTTACCTGTGCATTCTGCCCGCCACCGTGCAATCGGCCATCGCCTTTACCTCACTGGCGGGCGGCAACGTGGCCGCTGCGGTGTGCAGCGCGTCGGCTTCGAGCCTGCTGGGGATTTTCGTCTCACCATTGCTGGTCGGGTTGTTGATGAACGTGCACGGTGAAACCGGCAGCCTGCAACAGGTGGGCTCCATCGTGCTGCAACTGTTGGTGCCGTTTGTCGCTGGCCATCTGTCACGGCCACTGATTGGCAAATGGATCGAACGCAACCGCAAGCTGATCGGCAAAACCGACCAGACCTCGATTCTGTTGGTGGTGTATGCCGCCTTCAGCGAGGCGGTGACGCACGGCATCTGGCATCAGGTGGGCCTGGGTTCACTGGTGTTTATTGTGGTGGGCAGTCTGGTGCTGTTGACCATTGTGCTGGTGGTGAACACTTATATGGCACGCTGGCTGGGCTTTAGTAAAGCCGACGAAATCACCATTGTGTTCTGCGGGTCCAAGAAAAGCCTGGCGAACGGCATCCCGATGGCCAATATCCTGTTCCCGGCCGCGACCGTGGGGATTATGGTGCTGCCGTTGATGGTGTTTCATCAGGTGCAGTTGATGACCTGTGCGGTATTGGCTCGGCGTTATCAGAAGAAACAGCAGGAAAAACAGGCGGCGCTAAGCGCAGAAGCCGAAACCGTACGGGGATAATAAAATGGGCGCGGCACAGATACCGCGCCCGGCAACTCAAGTTCTCTTCAGCGGCTTGACCAGGTGGTCGAGCCCTTCGATTTTAATCGCCAAGGTCATTTCCATCAGCATACCGAGTTTCCCCTGGGGGAACTCCCCTTTGCGGGCAAACCACAGCAGGTATTCTTCCGGCAGGTCAATCAACACTCGACCCTGGTACTTGCCGAACGGCATCAGGGTGTTGGCGATTTCGATCAGGTTCTCTTTTTCCATCAGACACCCAACAGGCGGATCATTTCCGCTTCGTCGATGACCGCGATGCCCAGCTCCTGCGCCTTCACCAGCTTGGAGCCCGCCGCTTCACCGGCAATCACCAGATCGGTTTTCTTCGATACGCTGCCGCTGACCTTGGCGCCCAGCGCCGTCAGGCGATCTTTGGCCTCGTCGCGGGAAAGCTGGCTCAACGAACCGGTCAGCACCACGGTTTTGCCGGCGAACGGGCTGTCGATCTCTTCCGCCACTATCACCACCGGAGCAGGCCAGTTAATGCCGATTTCGTCGCTGACCAGTTCCTGGATTACCTGCTGATTAAGTTCTTCGTCGAGGAAATGACGCGTGTGCTTCGCCACCACCTCGCCTACTTCCGGCACCTGTTTCAGTGCCTCAATATCAGCAGACATCAGCTTATCCAGCGAACCGAAATGTGCCGCCAGATTGGCCGCCGTGGCTTCGCCGACTTCGCGGATACCCAGCGCGTACAGAAAACGGGCAAAAGTGGTCTGTTTGGATTTTTCCAGCGCGTTAACCAGATTCTGCGCCGACTTCGGCCCCATGCGATCCAGCCCGGTCAATATACCGGCGGACAGACGGAACAGATCGGCCGGATTCTTCACGTACTCTTTTTCGACCAGTTGCTCGATGATCTTGTCGCCCATGCCGTCGACATCCAATGCCCGACGGGAAACAAAGTGCTTCAGCGCTTCTTTACGTTGTGCAGCACAGATCAACCCGCCGGTGCAACGTGTCACCGCTTCGCCTTCCACTCTCTCAACGTCGGAACCACATACCGGACAATGCTGTGGGAATACGATTTCACGCGCATCCGCCGGACGGCGTTCGGTCATCACTCCCACCACCTGCGGGATCACATCACCGGCACGGCGTACAATCACCGTGTCACCGATACGCAAGCCCAAACGTTCAATTTCGTCGGCATTATGCAGCGTGGCGTTGCTGACGATCACCCCGGCCACCAGCACCGGCTCCAGTCTCGCCACCGGCGTAATGGCACCGGTACGGCCAACCTGGAATTCCACCTCACGCACTAGCGTGATCTGCTCCTGCGCCGGGAATTTGAACGCCGTCGCCCAACGCGGTGCACGCGCCACAAAGCCGAGCGTTTCCTGCAGGTCAATATCGTCGATTTTCACTACCACGCCGTCGATATCAAACCCGAGTTGCGCGCGGTCCTGTTCTACCTGACGGTAGAATGCCAGGACTTCGTCGCTGCCGGTACAGCGTTTGGCACGATCGCTGACCGGTAAACCCCAGTCTTTGAATTGCATCAGGCGCTGCCAGTGACTGCGCGGCAACTCGCCGCCTTCCAGCAGGCCAACGCCATAGCAGAAGAAGGTCAGCGGGCGTTTGGCGGTAATACGTGGGTCAAGCTGACGGATCGATCCGGCAGCAGCGTTACGCGGGTTGGCGAAAATTTTACCGTCCTTGCGACGCGCCTCTTCGTTCATCTGCTCAAAACCGGCCTGCGGCATAAACACTTCGCCACGCACTTCCACCCGACGCGGGATATTGTCACCGGTCAGTCGCAGCGGAATGGCGCGGATGGTACGCACATTGGAAGTAATATTTTCACCGGTGGTGCCGTCGCCGCGCGTGGCCGCGCGAACCAGCTCGCCCTCTTCGTAAAGCAGGCTGACCGCCAGACCGTCCAGCTTCAGCTCGCAGCAGAAGGTCAGCGGGTCGCTGCTCTTCAGGCGATCCTGCACTCGCTTATAGAACGCCAGGAAGCTTTCTTCGTCGAAGACGTTGTCCAGCGACAGCATCGGCACTTCATGACGCACCTGATCGAACGCCGCCAGCGGGGCTGCGCCCACACGCTGAGTCGGAGAGTCCGCGGTGATCAACTCCGGGTGTGCGCTTTCCAGTGCACGCAGTTCCCCCATCAGGCGATCGTATTCCGCATCCGGCACTTCCGGCGCGTCCAGCACATGATATTGATATTCGTGATGGCGCAGTGAGGTTCGTAGTTGATTGATTTGTTGGATTATCGATTCCATGGCTCACCATCAAAGATAAAAAACCCCCGGCAAGCGGGGGCTTTGTTGTTACGGATGTTCAGTGCGCGTGGCCGTCGATCAGGCGTTGTTTTCCAACACTTCACGAAGGCGCGCTTTGTAGGTTTCCAGCTTTTGCGGGGTCATCATGCGGCGCTCATCGTCCAGCACCACACCACCCACATCGTCGGCGATCCGCTGTGCCGACTGCAGCATCAGCTTGAAGTTCTGATTAGCGTCGCCATAAGACGGCACCATCATAAACATCGACACGCCCGGCGTAGAGAAATCGGACATCATCTCAGGATCAAAGGACCCCGGCTTAACCATATTCGCCAGGCTGAACAGCACAGGACCGCTGCCCGCAGGACTGATATGGCGATGGAAGATACCCATTTCACCAAACTGAAAGCCCGCCTGCAGTACGCTCTGCAGCAGAATTTCGCCGCCGATCACGCCACCCTGATGTGCGGTAACGTGCAGCACCAGTACGGTTTCTTTCAGTTTAGCCTTGATGGCAGCAGGCGCTGGCTGAGGCTCGTGTGCCACGGCTGGCTTCACTTCCGGCTGCGACTGATGAGCAGGTTCGGCGTGGAATGCCGGCTCTGCTACTGGTGCCACAGGCGGGAGATCGTCAACGCGCGGTTCACGGCGTGGCGCAGGCTGCTGCGGCTCGTCGTCTTCGTCCTGCGCGTAATTGTCCAACAGGATGTCATCATAATCCGGCCGCTGAGACAGCGGTGGCGGAGCCTGATGAGCAGCCGGTTGAACGGCACGCGGTGCTGGCTCAGCCGCCGGAGCAGGCTTGGGCGCAACCACGGGTTCTTCGCGAGCGGCATCAAAATGACCAAAGGACGGCTCATCTTCCGGGTGAGCGGAGCGTACACGCACCTCTCCCACACCTTCATCGAGTTCGTCGATCGGGGATTGTTCACGTTCCTTTTTGGAACGTTTGGCTGGGCGATCGCGAAAAAGCGATGAGCGTTCCTTACGACTGGTCCAAAGACCGTGCAATAACAACGCTATTATGGCGATCGCGCCAACAACGATTAATATCAGACGCAAATCCTGCATCATTGCTATCTCTGTTGTTCCAATACATTGCCACCGCGGCAAACATTCACTCTTTAACTCTATTTGCCCGAGCACACAAGTGCAAGTCCGTGCTGAACTTTATGCCAATAAAGATGATTATACTGCCTTTTTTTGCTGTTTTTTCAGCCAATGTCACCCTAGCCAGTAGAAAATCATCCCGATATGATAGCTAAGCCTGTTCAGACAAAGAGATAACTTAAGATATGTCCTATACGCAGTCACCTTCTCACTCCACCAACGGCCTTCATTATTTTGCCGAAGGCTGGCGCCTGATTTCGCGCCCGGGGATTAAACGCTATGTCGTATTACCGTTACTGGTCAACGTACTGCTGATGGGGTCCGCCTTCTGGTGGTTGTTCAGCCAGCTAGGGGATTGGATCCCCAGCATGATGAGCCATGTCCCTACCTGGCTGCAGTGGCTTAGCTATTTGCTGTGGCCGCTGGCGGTCATTTCCGTCTTGCTGGTGTTCAGCTATCTGTTCAGCACCATCACCAACCTGATTGCCGCTCCGTTTTGCGGCCTGCTGGCCGAACACCTGGAGGGCAGCCTGACCGGCAAACCGCTGCCGGACACCGGCATCTTCGGCATTGTGAAAGATTTGCCGCGTATTATGGCGCGTGAATGGCGCAAGCTGGCCTACTACCTGCCACGCGCGCTGCTGCTGTTGATACTCTATTTCATTCCGGGCATTGGCCAGACGGTGGCGCCGGTGCTGTGGTTCCTGTTCAGCGCCTGGATGCTGGCGATCCAGTATTGCGACTACCCGTTCGACAACCACAAGGTGAGCTTCGCCGATATGCGCCGCGCGCTGCGCCAGCATAAAACCGACAACCTGCAGTTTGGTGCGATGGTCAGCCTGTTCACCATGATCCCCATCCTTAATCTGGTGATCCTGCCGGTCGCGGTTTGCGGTGCTACTGCAATGTGGGTCGATCGTTACCGCCCACAATTCGTCCGTTCCTGAGTCGTTTTACTGACCGTTTCACGATTAATTCTTCGACAGGGCGCGCAATCTGCGCCCTTATCCTTGTGCTTAAAACTTATTTCCTAATAACATATAGATATACCAATTCTTTACTTCCCTGCCGGTACTGTTAGCGTATGCTTTCGACGTTCCCCACATTTTCATAGAGTTAAAGGACGGGCTATGAGCAAGATATATGAAGACAACTCATTAACAATCGGCCATACGCCGCTGGTTCGTCTGAACCGTATCGGCAACGGACGCATTCTGGCCAAGGTTGAATCACGCAACCCCAGCTTCAGCGTTAAATGCCGCATCGGTGCCAATATGATTTGGGACGCAGAAAAACGCGGCGTACTGGTTGCCGGCAAAGAACTGGTGGAGCCAACCAGCGGCAACACCGGTATCGCACTGGCGTTCGTCGCCGCAGCGCGCGGCTATAAGCTGACGCTGACCATGCCGGAAACCATGAGCATCGAACGCCGCAAGCTGCTGAAAGCGTTGGGCGCCAATCTGGTGCTGACCGAAGGCGCTAAAGGCATGAAAGGCGCGATCGCCAAGGCGGAAGAAATTGTCGCCACCGATCCCAACCGCTACCTCATCCTGCAGCAGTTCAGCAACCCGGCCAACCCGGCGATTCATGAACAAACCACCGGCCCGGAAATCTGGGATGACACCGATGGTGAAGTCGACGTTTTCATCTCCGGCGTCGGTACCGGCGGTACGCTGACCGGTGTCAGCCGCTATATCAAGAACACCAAAGGCAAGGCGATTACCACCGTGGCGGTGGAGCCTACCGACTCCCCGGTGATCACCCAGGCGCTGGCCGGTGAAGAAATCAAACCGGGTCCGCACAAAATTCAGGGCATCGGCGCCGGCTTTATCCCCGGCAACCTGGATCTCGATCTGGTCGACCGCGTTGAGCAAGTCACCAACGACGAAGCCATCAGCATGGCGCGCCGTCTGATGGACGAAGAAGGCATTCTGGCGGGCATTTCCTCTGGTGCAGCAGTGGTTGCTGCGGTGAAACTGGCTGAAGAACCCGAGTTCGCCGACAAGACCATCGTGGTGATTTTGCCGTCCTCCGGTGAGCGCTATTTGAGCACCGCGTTGTTCGCCGATTTGTTCACCGAACAAGAATTACAACAGTAGTGCCAACCGCGCACTAATCGCTAAAAAAGCACCTTCCGGGGTGCTTTTTTGTGGACTGGATCAAAGTTTATAGCAGTCAAAGATTGATTTTACCCGCCAGCTTTAGTATTTAACGGTGCATTATTTCGATGCGCGAAATTAATCACCCTTCATTTCTAGTTTAAGCTGAATCGATTTACTCATTTGTCGCCAAGGCGTTAAACACGGCATAATGGAGAGCGGATTAAAACGACGATGGAAGCCGAATTTTTTGATCTGAAGTGCCTAACTCGTCGTTTTCTGTTGCATCAATGCTCGCCCCTGTACCATAGTCAGGCGCTAACCAGACAAGCTAAAGTCATACCCTTGGGCTAAACTTTAGCTCCACAACACACCAATAAGTTGGGGAAACATCAATGTTCCAGCAAGAAGTTACTATTACCGCTCCGAATGGTCTGCACACTCGCCCTGCCGCTCAGTTCGTGAAAGAAGCCAAAGGCTTCACGTCTGACATCACCGTGACCTCCAACGGTAAAAGCGCCAGCGCCAAAAGCCTGTTCAAACTGCAAACTCTGGGGCTGACTCAAGGGACCGTAGTGACCATCTCCGCTGAGGGTGAAGACGAGCAGAAAGCCGTTGAGCACCTGGTAAAACTGATGGCAGAGCTTGAGTAATCGGCCCGTCTTCTTAGTTAACACCAGTCAAGAGTAAGGTAGGGTTATGATTTCAGGCATTTTAGTATCACCGGGTATCGCTTTTGGTAAGGCTCTCCTACTGAAAGAAGATGAAATTGTCATCAACCGGAAGAAAATCTCTGCAGACGCTGTAGAGCAGGAAGTCCAACGTTTTCTTGATGGCCGCGCCAAGGCATCCGTGCAGTTGGAAGCAATCAAGACCAAAGCTGGCGAAACCTTCGGCGAAGAGAAAGAAGCTATCTTCGAAGGCCATATCATGCTGTTGGAAGACGAAGAGCTTGAGCAGGAAATCATAGCCCTAATCAAAGATGATCTGGCTTCTGCGGACGCGGCTGCCTACACCATCATCGAAGGCCAGGCGAAAGCGCTGGAAGAACTCGACGATGAGTACCTGAAAGAACGTGCGGCCGACGTACGGGACATCGGTAAACGCCTGCTGCAGAACATTCTGGGCCTGGCTATCGTCGATCTGAGCTCAATCCAGAACGAAGTGATTCTGGTAGCTACCGATCTGACTCCGTCTGAGACCGCACAGTTGAACCTGGACAAAGTGCTGGGCTTCATCACCGATCTCGGCGGTCGTACTTCCCACACCTCCATCATGGCTCGCTCCCTGGAATTGCCGGCAATCGTAGGCACCAGCGACGTGACCAAACAGGTGAAGAACGACGACTACCTGATTCTGGACGCGGTTAACAATAAAATTTACGTTAACCCAACCGCTGACGTTATCGATCAGTTGAAAGCCGAACAGAACCAATATCTGACCGAGAAAAACGATTTGGCCAAGCTGAAAGATCTGCCGGCGATTACGCTGGACGGTCATCAGGTTGAAGTCTGTGCCAACATCGGCACCGTGCGCGACGTCGCAGGTGCAGAGCGCAACGGTTCTGAAGGTGTCGGCCTGTATCGTACCGAATTCCTGTTCATGGACCGCGACTCACTGCCAACCGAAGACGAGCAGTTCCAGGCCTATAAAGCCGTTGCGGAAGCCGTAGGCTCACAGGCGGTGATCGTCCGCACCATGGACATCGGCGGCGACAAAGACCTGCCGTACATGAACCTGCCGAAAGAAGAGAACCCGTTCCTCGGCTGGCGCGCCATCCGTATCGCCATGGATCGCAGAGAAATCCTGCACGCCCAGCTGCGTGCCATCCTGCGCGCCTCCGCGTTCGGCAAACTGCGCATCATGTTCCCGATGATCATTTCCGTGGAAGAAGTCCGCGATCTGAAAGGTGAAATCGAGACGCTGAAAGCGCAACTGCGTGAAGAAGCCAAGGCATTTGACGAAACAATTGAAGTGGGCGTGATGGTGGAAACACCGGCCGCAGCGGTGATTGCTCACCACCTGGCGAAAGAAGTCGACTTCTTTAGTATTGGGACAAACGATCTTACCCAGTATACTCTGGCGGTAGATCGCGGCAACGAGCTGATTTCTCATCTCTATAACCCGATGTCCCCATCAGTGCTTGGCCTGATCAAACAGGTTATTGATGCATCTCACGCAGAAGGCAAGTGGACCGGTATGTGCGGTGAACTGGCTGGCGATGAGCGTGCTACACTGTTGTTATTGGGCATGGGGCTGGATGAGTTCAGCATGAGTGCGATTTCAATCCCGCGCATCAAGAAAATTATTCGTAATACGAATTTCGAAGATGTGAAGGCGTTGGCAGCGCAAGCCTTGGCACAGCCAACGGCGCAAGATCTGATGAATTGCGTGAATAAATTCATCGAAGAAAAGACGCTCTGCTAAACTTCCACGACACTGGAACGCCGCCCAATTTAATGCTTAGGAGAAGATCATGGGTTTGTTCGATAAATTGAAATCTCTGGTTTCTGATGACAAGAAAGACACGGGCACTATCGAGATCGTAGCTCCACTTTCTGGCGAAATCGTTAATATCGAAGATGTACCTGACGTAGTATTCGCTGAAAAAATCGTTGGCGACGGTATTGCTATCAAACCAACGGGCAACAAAATGGTTGCTCCGGTTGACGGCACTATCGGTAAAATTTTTGAAACCAACCATGCTTTCTCTATCGAATCCGACAGCGGCATCGAGCTGTTTGTCCACTTCGGTATCGACACCGTTGAACTGAAAGGCGAAGGCTTCAAACGCATCGCTGAAGAAGGCCAGCGTGTCAAGAAAGGCGATGTGGTCATCGAGTTCAATCTGGCCCTACTGGAAGAGAAAGCCAAGTCTATCCTGACGCCGGTCGTTATCTCCAACATGGACGAGATCAAAGAGCTGATCAAACTGTCCGGTACCGTGACCGTTGGTGAGACCCCGATCATCCGCATCAAGAAGTAATAGCGAATGAACGCAAGAACGGCGCCCTCGGCGCCGTTTTTTTATGTCTGTGATTTGTGCAACGTCGCGATAGCGATTAACTCCAGCGTGGAATGCGCAGGGTAATCACCAGCCCTTCCTGTTCGCCGTTACGCGCTTCGACCTGGCCGCCATGTGCCAGTACCACCTTGCGGGTGATCGCCAGCCCCAGCCCGTAGCCCTTGCCCGACATCGCCGATTTCACCCTGACGAACGGATCAAAGATGCTCGAAAGCTTCGACTCTTCTACTCCCGGCCCCTGATCGCTGACCTCAATCTGGAACAGTTGCTCGATACGCGTCAGCACCACCGTCACCCGCTGTCCGTGGCTGGAAAACCGTAACGCGTTACGCACGATGTTATCCACCCCACGTCGCATCAGTTCGGCATTGCCCTTGACGGTGTAATCCACGTCCGAACTGGCCTGCAGCACGATTTCCACCCCAGGGATCTGGGCTTCATAACGCGCATCGCTCACCACCGCGTCCACCAGCCCGTACAGATCGAAATACTCTTCATCCGGCAGGCTGTTGCTCTCGGCACGCGACAGCGCCAGCAGTTCGCCAATCATTTTATCCAGCCGCCCTGCTTCATGCTCAATGCGCTGCAGCGAGTTCTCTACGTTGCCCTCATTCTGCCGCGCCAGGCCAATCGCTAATTGCAAACGGGCCAGCGGCGAACGCAGCTCGTGCGAAACATCGTGCAGCAACTGCTCGCGGGCGCTGACCAACAGTTCCAGCCGTTCGGCCATGCTGTCAAAGTCACGCGCGACCTCAGAAAGTTCATCATGCCGTCGGCGCATCGCCGGGAACAAACGTACCGACAAGTCCCCCTGCGCCACGCGATCAAAACCGTCACGCAGCTTGCGCATCGGCCGGGTCAGGTTCCAGGCCAGCATCGCACTGAACAACAGCCCCGCCAGCCCCCCGACCCAAAGCATCGGCGCGGGAATATTGAAGAAATGCGAACGCTTGTTGGGGCGATACTCTTCCCGCAGGCCACGCATGTCGTAACTCAGCCAATAGCCGTTACCGCCCTCACCTTCTACCCAGGCGGTGATCGCTTTCGGCATCCGGCGGCCTTCAAACACCGGCTCCTCGGGTTCTGGTACCGGTGCCGGTGGCTGTGCCATGGGGGTCACAGACAGCAAACGTCGGTCATCATCTGACCAGTCTTTCAGCATCGCATTCAGCGCAGGCATGCCACCGCTGCGCAGTTGGGTGGCGGCCGACGTCAATTGCAGTGTGATCACCCGCCGGGCCATGGCATTTTCCGGCGGTTCGTAGCGATCGCCATACAAAGAAAAAGCGACCCACAGCGCCTGGGTCATGATGATAAAAGTCAGCCAGAAGCCGAGCAGGATTTTCCAGAATAATCTTCCGCGCATGGGCATTATCGGATGCGATAGCCGATGCTGCGCACCGTCTCAATGCTGAGCGCGTTGTCCGTCAGCGCCCCCAGCTTCTGGCGAATGTTGCTGATATGCACATCAACGCTGCGGTCATAGGCTTCGCGCGGGCGGCCTAACCCTTTCTCTGACAGCTCATCTTTTGACACCACACGCTCGGGCGCACGCAGCAACAGCTCCAGCAGGTTGAACTCGGAAGCGGTCAGATCGAACGCCTTGCCGCGCCATTCACTGCTGCGGGTCGAAGGGTTAAGGGTCAGCTCACCAAAATTAATCGCAATCTCGTCGTCCACTTCATCCGGACGCTCGTCAAAACGGCGCAGTACCGCACGCAGGCGCGCTACCAGCTCACGGGGATAGCACGGCTTGGGCATATAGTCGTCGGCCCCCATTTCCAGGCCAATCACCCGATCGATGTTATCGCCTTTGGCCGTCAGCATGATGATCGGCATACGGCTCTTTTTACGCACGTCACGCAATACGTCGATGCCGCTCATGTCCGGCAGCATAATGTCGAGGATCATCGCGGTGTAATCGCCTGACAGCGCGCCTTCTACCCCTGCTTTGCCGGTTAGCACCAGCGTGGCGTTAAAGCCTTCGCCGGTCAGGTACTCACTCAGCATGGTGCCGAGTTCGAGGTCATCATCGACCAATAAAATTTTCATGCCTTGCTCCTTTGCGGATTTTCGCCATTTTCACGCCTATTTGTCTGCTTCGCAGCCGGTTTTACTCAATCCTTACATATTCCTGAACGCCACTTAACCGCAGCCTGAGCGACGGCGCGTTAAATTAGTGCCAACAGATTTTTGCCGCGCTTTTATGCCAGGGAATCCCATCGTCATGCCATCGTTTCAACGCTCAAAACGCTATCTGCTGCCCACCGTTATTGTGGCTGCTATCGCCTTATTTCTCTACTTCAGGTCGCAAGGCGGCGAAGAAACTCCCCGTTATATCACTACGGTGGCGCAAACGCGCGAGCTGGAACAAACGGTGTTGGCCGATGGCACCATCGAGGCGCAAAAGCAGGTCAGCGTCGGTGCCCAGGTCTCCGGCCAGATAAAGGCCCTGTACGTGACGCTGGGCGATAAAGTACATAAGGGGCAACGGGTAGCCGAGATTGACGACTTAACGCAGCAGAACGCCCTGAGGGACGCAGAAGCGGCATTGAAAAACGTTCAGGCCCAGCGCGCTTCCAAGATGGCGGCACTGCATAACAATCAGCTCGCTTATCAGCGTCAGCAGGCCATAGTGGCGCGCGGCGTTGGTGTGCGGGCAGATTTGGACAACGCCCAGGCCACGCTGATTGCGACCCGCGCTGACATCAATGCGCTGGACGCGCAGACGGTTCAGGCGCAGATCGCGGTCAATACCGCCCAGGTCAACCTCGGTTACACCAAAATCACCTCGCCGATCGACGGCACCATCGTCGCCCTGCCGGTGGAGGAAGGCCAGACGGTGAACGCGGTACAGAGCGCACCGACCATCGTCAAAGTCGCTCAACTGGCGACCATGACCATCAAAGCGCAAATCTCCGAAGCCGACGTGGTGAAGGTGAAAACCGGCATGCCGGTCTATTTCACCATTCTCGGCGAGCCGGGCAAGCGCTACCGCACCACCCTGCGGGCGATAGAGCCGGCACCGGACTCCATCAATGACGACACCACCTCGTCCAGCACCAGCAGTTCCAGCAGCACTTCCAGCACCAGCACTGCGATTTACTACAACGGCCTGTTTGACGTAGCCAACCTGGACGGCGCGCTACGCATCTCCATGACCGCACAGGTGTATATCGTGCTGGCCAAGGCCGCAGACGCGGTGGTGATCCCCGCCACCGCATTGCAGGGCAACTGGGTACAGGTGGTGGATAAACAAGGCAATATCGCCCGCCGCCCGGTCAAGGTCGGCATCAATAACAACGTTGATGCGCAGATAATCAGCGGCGTGTTGGCCGGCGAGCAGGTGATTGTCAGCCAGGTCAATGCCACGACTAAAAGCAGCACCCGCCGTATGGGCCCGCCGCCGATGGGGATGTAATCATGAGCCAACAGCCTCTGCTGCAACTGCATGGCATCAGCCGCCATTTTCAGGCCGGTGAGCAAACCGTGACGGTGCTGAACAATATCAACCTCACCATTGGCCAGGGCGAAATGGTGGCGATAGTGGGAGCTTCCGGCTCCGGTAAATCGACGCTGATGAACATTCTCGGCTGCCTTGACCATCCCAGTGAGGGCGACTATCAGGTGGCGGGTCGCAGTACCGGGCGGCTGGATCGCGATAGCCTGGCCGAACTGCGCCGCGAACACTTTGGTTTTATCTTCCAGCGCTACCATCTGCTGGGCGATCTTAGCGCACAGGGCAACGTGGAAGTCCCGGCGGTGTATGCGGGCCATCAGCGTAGTGCTCGCCGACAGCGCGCCGCCGATTTGTTGCAGCGGCTTGGTTTGGCACAACGGCTGGATTACCGTCCCAGCCAGCTCTCCGGCGGCCAGCAGCAACGGGTCAGCATCGCCCGTGCATTGATGAACGGTGGCGAAGTGATCCTGGCGGACGAACCGACCGGTGCGCTGGACAGCCACAGTGGTCAGGAGGTGATCGGCATCCTGAAAGACCTGCACGCCCGTGGTCACACGGTGGTGATCGTCACCCACGACATGCAAGTCGCGGAACATGCCCAACGCATCATCGAGCTTAGCGACGGCGAAATCATCGCCGACCGACAGAAAAGCGCCCAGACCGTCGCACGCCTGCCAAAGAGGCCAACTAGCACCAGCAGTCGTTGGCAATCACAACGCGACCGTCTGCGTGAGGCGTTCAAAATGGCGCTGCTGGCGATGGCTTCCCAACGTCTGCGCACCCTGCTGACCATGCTTGGCATTATTATCGGCATCGCCTCGGTGGTGTCGGTGGTGGCGCTGGGCAAAGGCTCCCAACAGCAGGTGCTGGCGAACATTAATGCCATGGGGACCAGCACTCTGGAGGTCTATCCAGGCAAGGATTTCGGTGATATGCGTTCAGCCGCAGTGCAAACGCTGCGCGCCACCGATGCCGACGCGCTGGCGCAGCAGAACTACGTGCACAGCGTGACGCCGACCGTTTCCAGCAGCACCACTTTTCGCTATGGCAATCAGTCGGTCAGCGGCACGGTCAACGGCGTTGGCGAACAGTATTTTCTGGTGCGCGGCTATCACATTGACAGCGGCATGGCGTTTAACCGCCAGAGCGTCGATCATCTGATGCAGGAAGCGGTGATCGACGAAAATACCCGCGACAAACTGTTTCCCCACGGCGCCAATCCGCTGGGTGAAGTGATCCTGCTCGGTTCGTTGCCGTGCCGCATTATCGGCGTCGCCGCCAAAAAACAGAGCGGCTTCGGCAGCGATGAAAACCTCAACGTCTGGATCCCCTACACCACTGCCATGAAACGCATGCTGGGCCAGAGCTACCTGAAAAGCATTACCGTGCGGGTTAACGACGATATCGATCTCACCAGCGCCGAAGACGGTGTCACTCGCCTGCTGAGCCAGCGCCACGGCGGCAAAGACTTCTTTGTGATGAACACCGACAGCATCCGCCAGACCATTGAACAGACCACCGCTACCCTGACCTTGCTGGTGTCGATGATCGCGCTGATTTCGCTGGTGGTCGGCGGTATTGGGGTGATGAATATCATGCTGGTGTCGGTCACCGAGCGCACGCGTGAAATTGGCGTCCGCATGGCGGTGGGTGCCCGCGCCAGCGACATCATGCAACAGTTCTTGATTGAGGCGGTGCTGGTGTGCCTGCTGGGCGGCGCGCTGGGGGTCTTGTTGTCACTGGCGATCGGCGTGGTGTTCAGCCAATTCAGCGACAACTTCAAGATGGTTTATTCCACCGGATCCATCGTCGCCGCTTTTATCTGTTCGACGTTGATTGGGGTGATTTTTGGCTTCTTCCCGGCGAAACGCGCCGCCGGGATGGATCCGATACATGCGTTGGAAAGGGAATAACTGTCAGGCAAAAACGCCGGTGGAGAGATAACGATCGCCGCGATCGCAGATGATCGCCACTATCACGCTGCCCGGATTGGCTGCCGCAATCTTTAGCGCACCGGCTACCGCACCGCCGGAGCTGACGCCACAGAAAATGCCTTCGCGCTGTGCCAACTGGCGCATGGTCTGTTCGGCGTCGGTTTGCTCGATGTCCAGCACCTGATCCACCAGTTCCGGACGGAAGATGCCCGGCAGGTAGGCCGGTGCCCAGCGGCGAATGCCGGGAATATTACTGCCTTCTGCTGGTTGCAGGCCGATAATCTGCACCTGAGGATTTTGGCTTTTCAGGTAGCCGCCCACGCCGGTAATGGTGCCAGTAGTGCCCATGCTGGAAACGAAATGGGTCACCCGTTGATGGCTCTGCTGCCAGATTTCCGGACCGGTGGTGGTGAAGTGGGCGTAAGGGTTGTCCAGATTATTGAACTGATCCAGCACCTTGCCCTGCCCCTGATTCTGCATTTCCAGCGCCAGATCGCGCGCGCCTTCCATCCCCACTTCCCGGCTGACCAGGATCAGCTCTGCGCCATAGGCGCGCATCGCCGCCTGGCGTTCCAGGCTCATGTTTTCCGGCATCAGCAGGGTCATCGAATAGCCTTTCAGCGCCGCGATCATCGCCAGCGCAATACCGGTGTTACCACTGGTGGCTTCGATCAACCGATCGCCGGGCTTTATCTCACCGCGCAACTCCGCCTGCTGGATCATCGCCAGCGCGGCGCGATCCTTCACCGAACCCGCCGGGTTATTGCCTTCCAGTTTGAGCCAAACCTCGCTGCCCAGTCCTGCGGCCAGACGTTGTAATTTTACCAGCGGGGTATTACCGATGCATTGTTCAAGCGTTGTCACGATCTTGGCCTGTGTTGAAGTACGTAATGTAAAAAGGCAACCCCAGGGTTGCCTTTAAAATGAAGTTGGGGGCTAAAAACTATCAGGCGCTTTTAGCTAACGCAACAGGTTGTAGCAGTTGGTCACCGGCATACAGACGCGCATTCAGGCTGCCAACGTAGTAACGGCCGCCGCGTACCGGGGGTTCGTTGCCATCCGGCAGCACTACGCTGATCGGTTCCTGATGCCAGCCGATGGGCTGTACGGTCATCTGCCAGAAATGGCCGCGTGGGCTGACTTCCAGCACCTGAACCGGCAGCGGGCAGCGGTCGCTGCTTTCGGTGCCGACTTCCATTTCCCAGGGCCGCAGGAACAAATCCACGCTGCCCTGATGCATCGGCTGGAACGACAGCGGCCACTGGTGCGCACCGACGAACAGCTGCGAACCGCGGATCTCGCCGCTCAGGCGGTTCACTTCGCCCATAAATTCCAGCACGAAGCGGCTGGCTGGTTCACGCACAATCTCTTCCGGCGAACCGACCTGTTCAATATTACCCTGGCTCATCACCACGATACGATCGGCCACTTCCATCGCCTCTTCCTGATCGTGGGTGACGAATACGCTGGTGAATTTCAGCTCTTCATGCAGTTGGCGCAACCAGCGACGCAGTTCTTTACGCACCTGTGCATCCAGCGCACCGAAGGGTTCGTCCAGCAGCAGGATTTGCGGTTCGACCGCCAGCGCACGTGCCAGGGCAACGCGCTGCTTCTGGCCACCGGAAAGCTGTGACGGGTAGCGGCTAGCCAGGTGGCTCAACTGCACCATTTCCAATAACTGGGTCACTTTTTGTTTGATCGCCGCGGCATTCGGACGCTCACGACGCGGCAGTACGCTCAGGCCGAAGGCGATGTTGTCGAACACCGTCATATGGCGGAACAGCGCGTAATGCTGGAACACGAAGCCCACCCGACGATCGCGGGCATGCACATGGCTGACGTCGGTGCCGTGGAAGCCCAGCTTGCCGCCGCTCTGGCTTTCCAGCCCGGCGATAATGCGCAGCAACGTGGTTTTACCGGAGCCGGAAGGCCCCAGCAGCGCCACCATCTCACCGGAGGCAATATCGAGCGAGATATCGTTCAATACCTTGGTACGACCGAAAAACTTGTTGATACCGTTAATCTCAATGCTCATGATTTTCCTCCCGCTCGAGACGTGCATTCTGACGTTCCAGACGCCATTGCAGGCCACTCTTCAAAAATAGGGTCACTATTGCCATCAGGGTCAGCAAACCGGCGGCGGTAAAGGAACCGACCGTGTTGTAGTCCTGTTGCAATAACTCAACCTGCAGCGGCAGGCTGAAGGTCTCACCGCGAATAGAACCGGACACTACCGAGACCGCGCCGAATTCACCGATGGCGCGCGCGTTGGTCAGTACCACGCCGTACAGCAGCGCCCAGCGAATGTTTGGCAACGTCACCCGGCGGAACATCTGCCAGCCGGAAGCGCCCAACAAAATGGCGGCTTCGTCTTCCTGGCTGCCCTGGCTGAGCATCATCGGCACCAGCTCACGCACCACGAACGGACAGGTCACGAAAATGGTCACCAGTACCATGCCCGGCCAGGAGAACATCACCTGGATATTATGCGCATCCAGCCAACCGCCCAGCAGGCCATTGCTGCCGTAAAACAACAGGTAAATCAGCCCCGCTACCACCGGTGAAACGGCGAACGGGATGTCGATCAGCGTCAGCAGCAGCTGGCGACCGGGGAAGGTGAAACGCGTCACCAACCAGGCCAGCAAGGTGCCGAAAACCAGGTTGAACGGCACGGTAATTAAAGCGATCAGTACCGTCAGCCAGATGGCGTGCAACATGTCGCGATCGATCAGGTTGCCCCACATCGCGCCAACACCCTTGGAAAAGGCCTCGGCGAAAATCGAAATGATCGGCACCACCAGCAGCAGTACCGAAAACAGTACGCCGATACCGATCAGCGTCCACTTGCCCCAGTTGACGCGTGGGCGTTCGACACCGTTGAACTCAGAGATATCCGCCATCAGTGCCCCCCAATGCGTCGGCCAAAGCGGCTCTGCAGAACGTTAATGCTGAACAGCAACAGCAGCGAGGCCGCCAGGATCACCGAGGCAATCGCACTGGCCGCCGGATAATCAAATTCCTGCAAACGAACAAAAATCATCAACGAGGTCACTTCCGTCTTCCAGGCGATGTTGCCGGCAATAAAAATCACCGCACCAAACTCGCCCAGGCTGCGGGTAAAGGAGATGGCCGTACCGGCCAGCAGCGCCGGTGCCAGCTCGGGCATCACCACACGGCGGAAGCTCTGCCAGCGGGTTGCGCCCAGGGTTTCCGCCGCTTCTTCATATTCCGGCCCCAGTTCTTCCAGTACCGGCTGTACGGTGCGCACCACAAACGGCAGGCTGGTAAACGCCATCGCCACCGCAATCCCCAGCCAGGTGAAAGTTACCTTGATGTCAAAATGCGCCAACCACTGACCATACCAACCGGTGGTGGAAAACAGTCCCGCCAGCGTCAGGCCGGCCACTGCAGTCGGCAGCGCGAACGGCAAATCGATCAGGCCGTCCAGCAGCGTGCGACCGGGAAAACGATAGCGGGTGAGGATCCAGGCCATCAACATGCCGAACACTGCGTTAAACAGGCTGGCGACGCCCGCTGCCAGCAGCGTGACCTTATAGGCCGCCACCACCTGCGGGTTGGAAATCACTTCCCAATACTGCGCCAGGCTCATCTGAGCCAACTGCATCACCAGCGCGCTGAGTGGCAACAGCAGGATCAGGCAGGTATAAAACAGGCTGCTCCCCAGACTGAGGCCGAACCCAGGCAGAACCCGCTTGCTGGTCAACGTCAACATTACTTACGCCCTGCGGCTAACAGTTGATCCAACTCACCACCGGTGGAGAAATGCGTTTTCATCACCTGCGGCCAGCCACCAAACTGATCTTCCACCCGGAACAGCTTGGTCTCCGGGAACTGGCCCTTGGCCGCTGCCATCGCCTGCTTGTCGTAAACGCGATAGTAGTAGCTGGTGATCACCTGCTGGGCTGCCGGGCTGTAGAGATAATTCAGGTAGTCTTTGGCCGCCTGTTCGGTGCCGTTTCTTGCCACGTTTTTATCTACCCAGGCCACCGGGAACTCCGCCAGAATATCGACCGGCGGCACGATCACTTCGTATTTGTCCTCGCCATACTGCTTGCGAATATTGTTCACTTCCGACTCAAAGCTGATCAGCACGTCGCCCAGACCCCGTTCCACGAAGGTAGTGGTCGCGCCACGGCCGCCGGTGTCAAACACCAGGACGTTTTTCAAAAAGCGAGTCATAAAGGCGCGAGTTTTGGTCTGATCGTTGCCATCTGCCTGGCTGGCAGCACCCCAGGCAGCCAGATAGGTATAGCGGCCGTTACCGGAGGTTTTCGGGTTCGGGAATACCAGCTTCACGTCGTCACGCACCAAATCGTTCCAGCTATGAATGCCTTTTGGATTGTCCTTGCGTACCAGGAAAGCCATGGTGGAATAGAAAGGTGAGCTGTTGTTCGGTAAACGGGTCTGCCAGTCGGCCGGGATCAGTTGGCCGCGATCGTGCAGGATCTGCACGTCGGTCACCTGGTTGTAGGTCACCACATCGGCACGTAATCCTTGCAGGATCGCCAACGCCTGCTTGGAAGAACCGGCGTGGGACTGCTTGATGGTCAGCTTGTCGCCCGGATGCTGCTGGTTCCATTGCTGTTCAAAGCCTGGGTTCAGCGCGGTAAACAATTCACGGGAAACGTCATAGGAGCTGTTCAGCAATTCGGTTGCCGATACGGTGCCGCTGGCTAACAGCGCCGCCGTCAACCATCCTTTCAGTACGATATTTTTAACCCGTGTTTGTTTCATTGTGCACCTTATAACTGAGTCAATCCGTCGGGCTTTCGCCCTGATGTTGACCAGTGTATTTATAACTAGGTGCGGAGCTGTAACGCTTTTATATACCGTTTAGTGATTTTCAAGCATCAAACGCTATAAGGCAGGTACGGAGCGGCATGGCGGAGGGGGATATAAAACCGGAGCTGGCGTGGCCAACCCCGGTGAAGGGGTTAAAGCGACAGCAGGCGCGTCAGTGATGGCGCAAAGTAATAGCTGCCGGTCACTGCACGGCTGAAACGCAGCATCGCATCACGTTTGCCGTCCAGATCGCCAAACATGCTCAGCAGCTGTTTTTCGATGTTATGCAGGCGCGCGCAGTAGGCGATGAAATACAGCCCGTGCTTGCCGCTGGCGGTACCGTAAGGCAGGCTCTGGCGCAGGATCTTCAGGCCCTTGCCGTCTTCTTTCAGATCGACACGGCTGACATGCGAGGTATCCGGACGCTGCTCCGGCGGCAACTCTTCGCTGTCATGCTTGGTGCGGCCGATAATCTGCTCTTGCTGCTCGGGGGTGAAACGCTGCCACTGACGCAGGTTGTGTTCGTAACGCTGCACCAGCACGTAGCTGCCGCCGGCATCTTCTTCGCCTTCGGCAATCACCGCCACTTCCGGACGTTGCTCGCCCTGCGGGTTTTCAGTACCGTCGATAAAGCCGCTCAGGTCACGCTCTTCTACCCAGCGGAAACCGTGGGTTTCTTCTTCAATTTTGATGGCGTTGCCAAACGCCGCCAGTGCGGCCTGGGCCAGCGTGAAGTTAACGTCATGACGCAGGGATTGAATATGGATCAGCAGGTCGCGCTGGGTGGCCGGTGCCAGCCCCTTGCCAAGCGGGGTGAATGGCTTCAGCTCTTTGGCACCCTGACCGCTGGACAGGTCATGCCAAACGTCGTAGCCGAAGGCGATCACCGCGCCCAAATGCGCATCGGGGAACTGCTGTTGCAGCTCGGTCAAGGTCTGGCAAAACTGCTTGCAGCCCTGGCGTAAATCGGCGAATTCGCCCTGCACGGTGGCTTCCATAAAAATGGCGAAACGGCAGTGTTCCAGCAAAATGCCGCTCTGAACCTGTGTCATTGTCGTTATCCTCAATAGCAGAATCGGGTAACAGTGGCCTGTTACGAATGCGCAGCATCATACCGCAAGCAAGGGTAATTGCCTTGCCCGAACGCAAAGAAAATAAGGATATCCGTCATGATGAGGGGAGCGGAGGCGCCGCGGATTGGGCGCCCAAAAAGAAAGTTTTACTGAGGTTTGGCGTGCCAGATGATCTTGCTGACCGTCCAGCTTTTCAGCGTGTCATCCGGCGGGATGATGTCCTGCGGACCGGCCCATTTACCGCTGAAGATGTAGGTGACGTACTTGCTCTGCTCCGCCACGCACTCTACCTTGCCGGCATCATCGCCATCGGCCGGTTTACAGGCGCCAAACGCCTTGCTGTACAGGTCGCTGAACGGCGTGCCGAGTTTGCTGCCCCACTCGGTAGCGACCTTGCTGTCCATCACGTCCACACGCTGCACTTGGCCCTTGGGTTCACCGGTGATCACCAGCTTCACGTCGTTGCCGTCCATCGCCTGATAGTAAGAAACAATCTGGCCCTGACTGGTAGCCATGCCGCCGCGCAGGCGGTAATCGCCGTTCAGCCCGTCGTTAATGGCGCTTTCCGACATTGGGGTGCCGGCATTGAGTTCACCAACGCCCTTGGCACTGACCTCAAGACTGCTGCCAAACCAGTTAAGCGGTGACAGGCTCGACCAGGAGAAGTTGGACATCGTCGAACAGCCGGTCAGTAACAGCGGGAGCCCTAACAGCAGGGGGCGAATATTCATCTCTAACTCCTTAATATCAAGCGCGCTCGGCGTTTTGCTGCGTGTCAGCCTCTCATAACTGCACACGCTTCGCCATCGGTTGCGAGCTTGGAGTGCGGAAAATAGGAAAAGTGCCGCAGCCAGCGGCAATTACCCCTCCTCGTCCTGCACGGTAAAGCAGGCTTTCAGGCGCTCACTCAGCAGCAGACAGGCCAGTGCCAACGCATCAAGCAGCACCAGAACAGCCTCCAGCAGCGGCTGATTGTCGGCCTGCTGCCACAGGCTGAACAGCGAACCGCCCAGCGCCGCCAGTAGCGAGAGGCAGAGTACCCAACGCCAGGCTCGCCACAGGCGTGGCCACTGATGACGGCGCGGGGCTAACAAAAATGCCAGTGCCGCCGGCAGCCCCAATATGATGCCGAACCAAAACCTTTGAGTATCCGGATAAAACAGCTGCAGCAGCCCTTCCCCCTGCTGACGTGAGGCACCGGCCATCACGAACAGGATCCAGGTGCGGGCCTGTAAAACCAGCACGCCCCAAAACCACAGCGGCAAACGCAACGCGCCGTGATGATCGTAATCGTCGGGGGAAAAATGGGGGGAGAGTGGCTTCAACGTCGATTCCTTGCCAATTTCATTTGATTACTCCTTCAAATGGGAGCCCGATTTATGGTTTTCAATGCGCATGCTTAAGAACCCCTTAAGATTTTCATGCTTTACTTAACCCCATCAAACCAGCAGTCCTGATTGGCAGGGCTTTGATTCTCGATTGAGATAAGGAAGCTTCAAATGAAAAAATATACCCTGGCCGCATTAATCGCTCTGTGCAGCGCACCGGTTTTGGCACAGCAAGGTGGGTTCCTCGATCCTGCAGCACCGCAGACGCAAACGCAAAACACCCAGCAAGGCGGCTTCTCCGGCCCCAGCGCCGCACTCACCACCGTGGACAAGGTTAAGTCGATGAGCGATGACACCTGGGTGATGCTGCAGGGCAACATTGAGCAGCGCGTCGGTGACGACACCTATACCTTCCGCGATGCCAGCGGCACCCTGACGGTAGAGATCGACAGAAAACGCTGGAACGGCCAGACCATCACCCCGAAAGATAAAGTGCAGTTGGAAGGGAAAGTGGATAAAGACTGGAGCAGTGTCGAAGTGGATGTGAAGAACATCAAAAAACTGCCGTAACCGGTAGCAAAGGGCGGTGAAGCTTCACCGCCCAAAGTACCACTCAATATTCCTGATCTTCGATCAGTCGTTTGCCCAGGCTGGTGACGTTCTGGATTTCGTAACCGAGCTTCTCGTACATCTCGATCACCGTATCGTTATCTTCCCGCACCATCAGTTGGATTTTCGGGCAACCGCGCGCAATCAGCTTCTTTTCGAGGCGGCTAATCAACGCATTGGCGATGCCCCGCCCGCGATAATCCGGGTGTACCCCCAGATAATACGCCGAGCCACGATGGCCGTCGTAACCGCCCAGCACTGAACCCACCACTTCTCCGCCCACTTCGGCGACCAGAAACAGATCCGGATCGTGATTCAATTTGCGCTCAATATCCATCTCAGGATCATTCCACGGACGCAGCAGATCGCAGCGCTCCCACAGGGTAATGATTTCTTCAAAGTCGTCTTGTCGAAATACGCGAATTTCCATCGATGTTCGCCGCTGTTAATTAAGATGTTTATCTGATTATCGCGTGATTATTCACTTACGCAATATCAAACTGCGATTTCCCCCCTCAATTATGTAGAAATCACCGGTAACACGAGTAATAAATGGACATAGTTATCAGGTCGATTAATGATTATCAATACGATATAACATCGCAAAATAGAATTTGTCGATGGAGCGTAGCGTTATGAAAAAGCAGGTTAAACAATTCCTCAATTTTAAGCCGCTTTCTGTTTCCCCCACGCGACGTCAATTACTGCTCTCCGGTCTGGCATTGGTGTTACTTGGCAGCAAAAGCCACACTGCCGAAGCCGAGTCTGGCGGCATGCTGCGCAACCAACATCCCAAACCGACCGCTAAACCAGCGCCTAAACCCTCCGGCAGCAAAAGGCTGGTGATGATCGATCCCGGTCATGGCGGTATCGACTCCGGCGCAGTCGGCAGTGAAGGCTCACAGGAGAAGCACGTGGTGCTGGAGATCGCCAACCACGTCCGCCGCATTCTGCACGAGCAGGAACATGTCGAAGTTCGCCTGACGCGGGAAGAAGACGAGTTTATTCCCTTGTTCCAGCGGGTGGAGATTGCCCACCAGCACCAGGCGGATCTGTTTATCTCGATTCATGCCGACGGCTTTACCAGCCCGGAAGCCTCGGGCGCTTCGGTGTTCGCCTTATCCAACCGCGGCGCCAGCAGCGCCATGGCGCGCTACCTGTCGAACCGTGAGAATGCGGCTGATGACGTGGCCGGCGGCAAATACAAAAACCAGGACAACTATTTGCAACAGGTGCTGTTCGATCTGGTGCAGACTGACACCATCAACAATAGCCTGACGCTCGGCCGCCACGTGCTTGGCCAAATCCGTCCGGTGCACCACCTGCACAGCAACAGCACGGAACAGGCGGCATTCGCGGTGCTGAAGTCCCCGTCGATCCCGTCGGTGTTGGTCGAAACCTCGTTCATTACCAACCCGGCCGAAGAGCGCCTGCTGGGCACCACCGCATTCCGTGAAAAAATCGCCCGCGCCATTGCCGACGGGGTGATCAGCTTCTTCAGCTATTACGATACCCACCAACGAAAACCCGGCTGATACTGCCAGTCGCGATGAATAAAGGTATACTCTGCGGCTTGTTCAGTCAGACGCTGTGAATTTTCCCGTATGAGTTTATCGACCATCGCAGAAGTAAAATCCTTCCTGCTGACGCTGCAGGACCGCATCTGCAGCCAGTTGGCCCAGGCCGACGGCGGCGCCGTTTTCAACGAAGACCGCTGGACGCGTGAAGAAGGCGGCGGTGGCCGCAGCCGGGTGTTGACCGACGGTGCGGTGTTCGAACAGGCGGGTGTCAATTTTTCACACGTCTCCGGTGCCACCCTGCCCGCTTCCGCTACCGCGCATCGCCCCGAACTGGCCGGACGCAGCTTCCAGGCGATGGGCGTTTCGCTGGTGATCCATCCGCGCAGCCCCTACATTCCCACCAGCCACGCCAACGTGCGCTTTTTCATTGCGGAAAAGCCGGGTGAAGAGCCGGTGTGGTGGTTTGGCGGCGGTTTTGACCTGACGCCGTTCTATGGCTTCGAAGAAGACGCCGTTCACTGGCACCGCACCGCCGAGCAGCTGTGTGCGCCCTTCGGTGAACAGGTCTATCCCAAATACAAAAAGTGGTGCGACGACTATTTCTTTATCAAGCACCGCAACGAGGCACGCGGCATCGGCGGCCTGTTCTTTGACGATCTGAACACCCCGGACTTCGCCACCTGCTTCGCGTTTACCCAGGCGGTGGGCGAAGGCTTCCTCGAGGCCTATCTGCCAATCGTAGAGAAACGCAAGGCGCTAAGCTGGGGCGATCACGAGCGCCAGTTCCAACTGTATCGCCGTGGCCGCTATGTGGAATTCAATTTGGTCTGGGATCGGGGCACTCTGTTTGGCCTGCAAACCGGTGGCCGTACCGAATCCATCCTGATGTCGATGCCGCCGCTGGTACGCTGGGAATACAACTATCAACCGGCAGAAGACAGCCCGGAAGCGGCGTTGTACCGTGATTTCCTGCCGGTGCGCGATTGGCTGAAGGAGCCAGAATGATGCAGATTTGGGTTGATGCAGACGCCTGTCCGAACGTAATCAAGGAAGTGCTGTTCCGGGCGGCAGAACGTACTGCGATGTCGGTGACACTGGTCGCGAACCAGCCACTGAGAACGCCGCCGTCAAAACACATCCACACCCTGCAGGTGCCGGCCGGCTTTGACGTGGCGGATAACGAAATCGTACGCCGCTGTGAGAAAGGCGATCTGGTGATCACCGCCGATATTCCGCTGGCAGCAGAGGTGATAGAGAAAGGGGCGGTGGCGCTAAATCCGCGCGGTGAACGCTACACCCCGGACACCATTCGTGAACGCCTGAACATGCGCGACTTTATGGACACTTTGCGCTCCAGCGGCATCCAGACCGGCGGGCCGAATACGCTGAACCAGCGCGACCGTCAGCAGTTCGCCAACGAGTTGGACAAGTGGCTGCAACAGGCCAAACGGGCGCAGTAACTGCGCCCGCATTGCGCTTAGAATCGCACCTCCCCGCCGAAGATATAGGTTCGGCCGCGGGCGGTGTTGGTCGGTGATAAATCCTGCGACTGCGACGGCATAGCGTTCATCTTGTTCAATGCATCGGAATAATCTTTGTCCATCAGGTTCTGCACGCTGAATTTCAACAGCAGATTGCGGTTGAACTGATAGGTGCTGTACAGGTCGATAACCGTTGGGATATGCGGTGCCGGTTCTTTCATCAACTGTTCATTCTCATCAACGTTGGAGTCGGGAGAAAGTCGCACCGTTTTGCCGGTATATTTCACCAGCCCGCCCAGCGTCAATTTCTCATCCAGCAAACGCACCCCCGTATCCAGCGTGAAGTACAACTCCGGTAACTCGCTAATGTCACCGGCACCGAACACATTGCTGGCCTGATTGGTCGGCTGACTGGTGTGTTCTTTGCTCAGAGAAAGTTTGGTGTAAGCAAAACCGGCATCATACATCGCCTCCACTTCCACCCCGCGTGACCTGACTGGCTCGTAAGAGTTGCTGTACATAGTCATGGCGACATTCACATCGGCGTTATCCCATTCCTCCTGACTAGTCTGGGCACGATTACATTTTTGGCGATTGCTGCACACCATGTAGCTCTGGCTGGAAATGTAATTTTTGATTTTCGATTCAAAATACACCGCCTTGAGCTGGAAACTGTCCTGTTTAAACAGCAGGTCATGCGCATTGGCGTTAAAACCCGCCTGCCAGGTTTCTGCCGTTTCCCCCTTAAGGAACGGGTTCATCGACTGCCCACCGCTGTTGGCGAAGAATACTTCCTGAATATTCGGCCCACGCATGGATTTGTTGTAGCTGACGAACGGCTGCAACCACGGCGTTACCTGCGCGGACAACATCACCGCCGGGTTAAAGCCATGCTCTTTCAAATTGATGTTACTGGCCCCCTGCGGGAAGCAGGCGACGCGCTCATCGCAGGCGGGTTTATAGCCGGAAATATCATAGGCGCTGTAGTTTAGGTCAAAGTTACCCTGCCAGATGCCGTAATTAAGCTGCAGGCCACTGTAAATACTGGCAATATTTTGTTTTCCTGCAATGCCGACCGGCGAGCTTTCCGCCTGGCCCTCGTCTGTCACCAGACCGGAGGCATGTTTCTTGTATTCGTTGCGAATCAGCTTGCCACCGTAGCTGAAGGCAAAATCAACCTCCTGCAGGCTGAAACGGCTGGTATTGTTCACATCCAGCGCGTCGGAGATATTTTTCGCTGTGCTGTCGCTAAAGCCCGCCATATTGTCGGACATAAACTTCTGCTCACCCCGGCTGGTACTGGCCGTCAGATTAAAGTCAATCAGCTCTGAAAACGGGGCGTAATGATATTTAATATAAAAGTCATTACTGTCGATATGGCGTCGGGTGATCTTATTTTGATAAGTTCTGGCTGACAGTTCAATGCTATTAAAGGCGTCAGGTTTAATATCCACTTTGAATAACTGGGATTTAGGATTCTGGCGATAGGTTTTATCGACATTAAACTCTTCACTGTCAAATCCTGAGCCGTTCTTATAATTAGAGGTGATGGAGCTGCCGCTGATAGCCGCCATGGCTCCCAAACTACCGCCGTCGCCGAATGCGTCGGTTTTCCCACCCACGGCGATCATACCGCTGCGGCCAATACCGTTATTGCCTACAGAAAATTTGGTGCGCACGCCAAAGGGGTTATCCGAAAACACCACGTCATCCACACCAATCGTGCGGAAGTTGGCGCTGCCTGCCAGCGCATTAACACCCGCGGACCCCGTCGCATTACCGCGAGCCACATCAACGCCGACGATAAAGTTGGGATCGATCAGCGCACCAAACTGACTGGTAGGCAGGCCGCCATGCGCCGCGTCGCTGGGTGAGCTGCCATAGTAGTTCTGGGTGATGCCATCAACCATGGTATTAACACGACCAAAGCCGCTCATGCCACGGATATTAACGCTGACCGAACCCTGGCCTGGGTCTATCTGGGTATAGGTACCCGGCATGCTGCGCAGGATGCTGTCTACCGACTCCAGATTCTTATTTTCCCCGCGTGAGCTGAAAGCTCCGGGCTTTTCCAGCGCTTCTTTTTCACTGCTACTGTTACTGCTCTCTGCCGCCGAAACATTCAATGGGCTGAAAACCACCTGGCCCTTTCCCTCTTCAACCCCGTTCTGCGCAGCCGTCGCCATCCCGCTCAGCGCTATTCCCGCGCCGATCAGGCTTACTATTAATTTGATTTTCATATATCCCCAGAAATTGCCAAAAAGATTTGGTGGCCGACAATGCCCAGCAAAAAGTCCGCCGAAATCGACGGTAAATTCATTTTTTATAGTTTTAATAAACCGTCGGGTTTATTACCCGACGGTGGTAATGGTTATTTCTGTGTTTTCTGATCCATCGCCATAATAAAGCTGTATTCCAGCGCGTTACTTTCCAGCCGCGTCAGACGGCCAGATTTTCCGCCGTGGCCAGCCGTCATATCGGTCGCCAGCAGCAACAGTGAATCGCCCTGTTTAAAGCGACGCAGTTTGGCGACCCATTTGGCCGGCTCCCAATATTGCACCTGCGAGTCATACAGGCCGCTGGTGACCAGCAGGTTCGGATAGGCCTGCTTACGCACGTTGTCGTAGGGACTATAGGACTTCATCAACGAATAGGCCTGCGCTTGATTCGGGTTGCCCCACTCCTCGTATTCACCGACCGTCAGCGGAATGCCGTCGTCCAGCATGGTGGTCAGCACATCAACGAAAGGCACCTGCGCCACCACCGCGTTATACAACTGCGGTGCCTGATTGATCACCGCTCCCATCAGCAGTCCACCGGCGCTGCCGCCCATGGCGTAAATCCGCCCCGGCTGACCATACCCCTGTTGGATTAATGCCTGGGTGGCATCGATAAAGTCGTTGAAGGAGTTCGGCTTATGGATCAGTTTGCCCTGTTGGTACCAGTTCTGCCCCAACTCACCGCCACCACGCACGTGGATCAACGCATAAACGAAACCGCGATCCAGCAAACTGATGCGGTTAGCGCTAAAGGCCGGATCCATGCTCATGCCGTAAGCACCATAACCGTACACCAGCAGCGGGCTGTGCCCCGCTTTGAACATTGCTTTGTTGTAGACCAGCGAGACCGGCACCTTCACACCGTCACGCGCCTGAATCCACACCCGCTCGCTATGATACTGGCTGGGATCCACCCCCTTCACTTCCTGCTGTTTCAGCAGGGTGCGCTCGCCTTTATTGAGATCCCATTGGTAAGTCCGGGTCGGGGTGGTCATCGCCGAATAGCCGTAGCGCAACTGCGGGTTGTCCGGATCGGGGTTATAACCCAGCCAGGCCATATAGCTGGCGTCATCGAACGGAATACTACGCTGAGTTTTACCGTCCCAACTGATTTGCCGCAGTTGCACCAGCCCCTCGCCACGCTCCTTCACCACCAGCCAGTCGCGGAACAGGGTAAAGCCCTCAACCTCGTTCTTTTCCTGCGGCGCTATCAGCGTCTGCCACGGCTTGTCGACCGCCGCGGTGTGATACAAGCCAAAATGCGGGCTCTGGTGGTTGGAGCGCAGATAGAACTCACCGCGATAGTGATCCAAATAATACTCGAGGCCGTTCTTGCGCGCAGCGAACAACACCGGGGTGCTCAGCGGCTGATTAGCATCGATCAGCCGCGCCTCCGAGGTGGTATTGCCGCTGATGCTAATAATGACGTAGTCACGTGAGGAAGATCGGCCGAGGCTCAGATAAAAACCGCCGTCGTTTTCCTGATACACCAGTTTATCGTCCGTGACCGGCGTGCCGGATTGATGACGATAAACCTGATACGGCAGCAAGGTCTGCGGGTGATTGCGGATATAGAACAGCGTCTTGCCATCATTGGCCCACGCCATATCACCGGAGGTATTTTCAATCACTTCCGGAGCCCATTTTCCGCTATCGATATCCTGCAATGAGATACGGTACTGCCTGCGCCCCTGCAAATCTTCAGCGATCGCCATCTGCCGATTATCCTGGCTGATCTCCAACCCGGCCAGACGATAATAATCCTGGCCCACAGCGCGCTGATTGGCGTCCAGCAAGGTTTGCCATGGCGCATCGGCCGTCAAAGCCTGGCGTTGATACAGGGCAAAATCCTTGCCCGCCGCATAGCTTTCCTGATAGCGATAACCGTTAAGCTGATAAGGCACCGAGCGATCTTCCGGGCTCATACGGCCCAGCATTTCCTGATACAGCGTATCGCGCAGTTTTTTTTACGGCTGCATCATTTGCTCGGTATAACGGTTTTCCGCCGTCAGATAATTCAGCACCTTTTTATTCTGGCGGCTGTCGTCGCGCAGCCAATAATAATCATCCACCCGGGTTTCCCCCTGAGCGGTTAACGAATGCGGGATAATCTCAGCGCTGGGTGCCAGTGGTTCCGCCCAGGCTACCTGCCCCAATAAACTCAATGAAATCGCTGCATAGGCGGCCGTACGCCAACGACGACGAACCGACAGAAATGGATGTTTCATAATCCCTCACGATGGTTTGGCATAAGCAACCCCGCCCCTGGTTTAGATAAACCAAGGCCGCTGCTCACGGAATAAATTATTGGCTGGCGTTCAATGCCGCCAGATTAAAATCAATCGGCATCGTCACCTGTACATTACCCTGCCGCAGCATCTCGCCCGGTGGTGGTGGCAGCGGTTGTGCTCGCATCACCACCGCTAACGCCTCCCGATCCAGCGAGGCAGTGCCCGACGGGGCATGCAATACCAGATCGAAAACCCGCCCCTGCGCATCCACAAAAAAAGACACCTGCGGCATACCGCTACGGCGACGACGCTGCGCATCCGGCGGATAACGTTTGATGCGGTTTAGCATTCCCTTCACCTGACTCTCCCACGACAGCTTGGCCTGCACGCGGCTTGCGGAATCGCTGTTCAGCGGCGCTGCCGTCTGCCGGGAGATATTCAGCGCTTTCGGCGCTGCGGCGCTGGACGCGGCGGCGTGCCTGGCTTCTTTCGCCTGCTCTTCCGGCTTCGGCTGAGCTTTCTGCGGTGGCCGGTGTTCGGTCCGCTTTTTCTCAGCCACGCTAATTTTGGTCTTTTCAGCCCGCGCCAACTTCGGCAAGTCCGGCTGTTCCTGCTGTTCGGCCGGTTGTGCCGCTGCGGACTCCGCCTGTTGCACGCCCAACGGCAGCGGCCTGGGGCTATCCGATGCCTCAATCTGCGCAGCCCAACTCATCATCACCGCCGGTGGTGGCAACTGCATCGGCGGCAACGACGAAGACGGCCAGTAAAACAGCAGCACCAGCGCCGCATGTGCCGCTATCGCACACAGAAAACCACGAGCCCAACGCGGCTGCGGCAGAGCGACGGCCGGGTAAGATAAAGACTGACTTAACATAGGGATATTAGACTATTTAATTACGAATGATTTTAGATCTCATTTGCTAATGATAATCATTTGTAATTTGTATTAACAGTTCTTTTCACTGTCTTAACTTAATCATTTAACCTCAGGGGTTATCGCAGGGTAACCCATAGGTAATCCGCCACCTGCTTATCGAGCTGCACACCAGGTTCAGCCAGCATCAACACGGTCGGCAACGCCGTCGGCTGCAGATCCTGCACATGCAGCGGCACCCCCACCGTCTTGGCAGCATGGTAGCCGCCGGCAATCAGCAGCGTCGGCGTCGGGGCCGCCAGCAAACGTTCAGCCATGCGCCGGTCGCGTTGCTGCTGGATCGCCAACATCGCATGCAGCTGCTGAGGTTCAATCTTCCCACCGCGCGAAGTACGGATAGTTTCTTCCAGTGCCTTCTGCACCGTCGGACGCACCGACAGTTGGCCCTGTGGGAAAGACGGCTGCTGATAAAACGCCATGATCTCATCGCGATCCAGGTTGGCCGACCACAGCGGGTACGGTGCGCGCATCGCCACCATCGTCAGCTCGCCATACAGCGACCATTTCCAGCCTGGCTGCCAGTCGATCAACTCCGCCACACGGCTGTCGCGTACCGCCGGGCTGCCCTGCAGCCAGTGCTTCACCTGATCTACCTTGGCCTGCTGATTCGGGTTAATCATCTCCATCAGCACGCTGCCCTGCGGCCGTTGCTGCGGCAGGTTTTGCACCAGCCACAGTTCAATCTGGTGGTGATACGGGTTGTCATGTTTTTCCCCAACGATAACCCGTGGCTGAGCGGCCAAACGGGTCAGCAGTTGGTCAGGCGTCAGGGTTTCCCCCGTATGCAAGTCGGTTATTTTCCCCAGCTTGTCGAGGGTATTTTTTGGTGAGGAAACCGGGGCCTGACTACAGGCGCCGAGCGCCAGCACGGTCAATAAAATCAGAAATCTCATGATGCTGCCCTGTCATAAAAAGTGGCGACATTATAGATAATAATTATCATTTGCATATAGGTCGCACCCGATCCTGAGACGTCGATAACTATTTTTTTACTTTATGGTTTTCGCTCACACATTGATTTCATGAAGTATTGCGGGTATAACCAATAGCCACTTAGCAGCCCAGACGTCTATACGGACAAGAAATTATGCACTCAGCCGTTCCCACCGAAGGACAGTTCAAACGCACCATGAAAGCCCGGCATCTGGTGATGCTGTCGCTAGGCGGTGTGATTGGCACCGGACTGTTCTTCAACACCGGTTATATCATTTCCACCACCGGCGCTCTCGGCACCCTGCTGGCCTACTTGATCGGCGCGCTGGTGGTCTATCTGGTGATGCTGTGTCTGGGGGAACTGTCGGTGGCGATGCCGGAAACCGGTGCCTTCCACGTCTATGCTTCACGTTATCTTGGTCCGGCCACCGGTTACACCGTCGCCTGGCTATACTGGCTGACCTGGACGGTTGCATTGGGCTCCAGCCTGACCGCCGCCGGTTTCTGCATGCAGTATTGGTTCCCGCAATCACCGGTGTGGCTGTGGTGTTTGATCTTCTGCGCAGCTATTTTCCTGCTCAACGTGGTCACCACCCGCTTCTTTGCTGAAAGCGAATTCTGGTTCTCGCTGATCAAGGTGATCACTATTCTGGCGTTTATCATTCTCGGCGGTGCGGCGATGTTCGGCCTGCTGCCGATGAAAGACGGCACCCCGGCGCCCTTCCTGCATAACCTGACCGCTTCCGGCTGGCTGCCGAACGGTACTTTGCCGATCCTGATGACCATGGTGGCGGTGAACTTCGCCTTCTCCGGTACTGAGTTGATCGGCATTGCCGCCGGCGAAACCGAGAACCCGGAAAAGGTGGTGCCCTGGGCGATACGTACCACGGTGATCCGCTTGATGCTGTTCTTTATCGGCACGGTGTTTATTTTGGCGGCGCTGATCCCGATGGATCAGGCCGGGATTGTCAAAAGCCCCTTTGTACTGGTGTTTGAACGCATCGGCGTACCCTATGCCGCCGACATCTTTAATTTCGTGATCCTGACCGCCATTTTGTCGGCGGCTAACTCGGGCCTGTACGCTTCGGGCCGCATGCTGTGGTCGCTGGCCAACCAGCGTACTCTGCCGGCCTATTTCTCCCGCGTGAATAAACGCGGCATTCCGATTAATGCGCTGACCTTCAGCATGCTCGGCGGCGTACTGGCACTGCTGACCAGCGTGATCGCCCCGGACACGGTGTTCGTGGCGCTGTCGGCGATTTCCGGCTTTGCGGTGGTGGTGGTCTGGTTAAGCATCTGTGCCTCGCACTTCGCTTTCCGCCGTCATTATGTCCGCAGCGGCCAGCCGATCTCCGGCCTGAAATACCGCGCGCCGGGGTATCCGCTCACACCGATTGTCGGTTTCGCCCTGTGCCTGTTGGCCTGTGTCGGGCTGGCGTTCGATCCCGAGCAGCGCATCGCGCTTTACTGTGGCCTGCCGTTTGTCGCCCTGTGCTACATCGCCTATTATCTGACCCGCCGTGCCGGGCAAAAAACCTCACTGGGAGAGAATCATGTCGGTCAATAACCCCGTAGCCCCCCTCTTGGCCGCTAACGGCACGCTGATTTTAGACGGCGCGCTGGCTACCGAACTGGAAGCGCGCGGCTGTGACCTCAGCGACCCGCTGTGGTCGGCAAAAGTGCTGATTGAAAACCCTGAGCTGATTTATCAGGTGCATCTCGATTATTTCGAAGCGGGGGCACAGTGCGCCATCACCGCCAGCTATCAGGCCACGCCGCAAGGCTTTTTACGCCGGGGTCTGGATCAAGCGCAGTCACTGGCGCTGATTGCCAAAAGCGTGCAACTGGCGCAGCAGGCGCGCAGTGATTACCTGATGCAGCATCCGCAAGCTGCCCCCTTGTTGATTGCCGGCTCGGTGGGGCCGTATGGCGCTTATCTGGCCGATGGGTCTGAATATCGCGGCGATTACTCACTGCCGCAGGAAGAGATGATCGCCTTCCACCGCCCGCGTATCCAGGCGTTAGCCGAAGCCGGGGTGGATTTACTGGCTTGCGAAACCCTGCCGTCCTTCAGCGAACTGCAGGCGTTGCTGACGTTGTTACAAGAATTCCCGACGCTGGGCGCCTGGTTCGCTTTCACCTTGCGCGACAGCCAACACCTCAGCGACGGGACACCGCTGACTGAGGTCATCGCGTTGTTACACGCCAATCCACAGGTGCTGGCCATCGGCATTAACTGCATTGCACTGGAAAATGTAACCCCGGCACTGCAACAGTTTGCCGCCCTGGCTGACAAACCGCTGCTGGTCTATCCGAACTCCGGTGAACACTACGACGCGGTGAGCAAAACCTGGCATGCCTGCGGCGGCGCACACGGCAGCCTGATTGATCAAATTGGCGAGTGGCAAGGCATCGGTGCGCGACTGATTGGTGGCTGCTGCCGTACTACGCCGCAGGATATCCGTCAGATCGCGGCCAGCTGCAAGGCATAAAAAAACCCCCTGCGCCGAGGGCGTCAGGGGGCGGTTTATCGCTAAAGGCTTACAGCGGTGTGGTCTGCGCTTCTACCACGGCCAGCGCCACCATGTTGACGATACGGCGTACCGAGGCGATTGGCGTCAGGATGTGTACCGGTTTCGATACCCCCATCAGCACCGGCCCTACGGTGACCCCTTCGGAAGAGGAGACGCGCAGCAGGTTGTAGCTGATGCGCGCCGCTTCCATATTCGGCATGATCAACACGTTGGCCGCCCCTTTCAGCGGGCTGTCCGGCATCAGATCATTACGAATGCTCTCTACCAGCGCGGCATCGCCGTGCATCTCACCGTCAATTTCCAGTTCCGGCGCCATCTTGTTCACCAGCTCCAGCGTTTTGCGCATTTTGCAGGCCGCCGGGTTATCGGAGGAACCAAAGCTGGAATGGGACAGCAGCGCCACTTTCGGCTCAATACCGAAGCGGCGTACGGTTTCCGCCGCCATCAGGGTGATTTCTGCCAGTTGTTCCGGGGTAGGATCGTCATTGACATAGGTGTCGGCAATAAAGGTGTTACCGCTTGGCAGCAGCAGCGCATTCATCGCCCCGGCGACGTGTGCCCCCTCGCGGAAGCCAAACACTTTCTCAACCACGTCGTAATGTTCGTGGTAACTGCCGATGGTGCCGCAAATCATCGCATCCGCTTCACCGCGATGCAGCATGATGGCGGCAATCAGCGTCGGGTTACCAATCACCGCACGGCGCGCCTGCTCTTGCGATACACCGCGGCGTTTCATGATCTGGTAATACTCACCCCAGTATTCGTTGAAACGCGGATCGGACTCGTTGTTCACCACTTCAAAGTCTTTACCTGCCGTCAGTTGCAGGCCGAGTTTTTTCAGGCGCATTTCAATCACGCTCGGACGACCGACCAGGATTGGATAGGCCAGCCCCTGCGACACCAGTTCCTGAGTCGCATGCAGTACCCTTTCCTCTTCGCCTTCCGCCATCACCACGCGCTTCATTTCTTTCTTCGCCTGGGAGAAAATCGGCTTCATGAACAGGTTGGTTTTGTAGACGAACTCGGACAGTTTTTCGACGTAGGCGTCAAAGTCTTCGATCGGACGCGTCGCCACGCCGGACTCCATCGCCGCCTTGGCGACCGCCGGAGCAATTTTAACAATCAGACGCGGGTCGAAAGGTTTTGGAATGATGTATTCAGGGCCAAATGACAGGTCCTGGTCGCCATAGGCCGAAGCCACTACGTCGCTCTGCTCAGCCAATGCCAGATCGGCAATCGCATGCACACAGGCCAGCTTCATTTCTTCGTTGATGGTGGTTGCGCCCACGTCCAGCGCGCCACGGAAGATGAACGGGAAGCACAATACGTTGTTCACCTGGTTCGGGTAGTCGGAACGGCCGGTACAGATAATGGCGTCCGGACGCACGGCTTTCGCCAGCGGCGGCAAGATCTCCGGTTCCGGGTTGGCCAGCGCCATGATCAGCGGGTCCTTGGCCATGGTTTTCACCATATCCTGGGTCAATACGCCCGGGCCGGAACAACCGAGGAAGATATCGGCATCGGGGATCGCGTCCCCCAGCGTCCGCTGGCCGTTATCTTCAATGGCGTAGGCCGCCTTGGTCTGCTCCATGTTGGCGTCGCGACCTTTGTAGATCACCCCTTTGGAATCGCAGACGGTAATGTTCTGCTGACGCAACCCCAGCGCCACCAGCAGGTTTAAACAGGCGATCGACGCGGCACCGGCACCGGAAACCACCAGCCGCACGTCGGAAATATTCTTTTTCACTACCCGCAGGCCGTTCAGCACTGCGGCGGTGGTGATAATGGCGGTGCCGTGCTGATCGTCATGAAACACCGGGATCTTCATGCGTTCACGCAGTTTCTGCTCGATGTAGAAACACTCTGGCGCTTTGATGTCTTCCAGGTTGATGCCACCGAAGGTGGGCTCCAGAGAGGCAATGATGTCGATCAGCTTGTCAGGGTTTAGCTCATCCACTTCGATATCAAACACGTCGATACCGGAAAATTTCTTGAACAGGACGCCTTTCCCTTCCATTACCGGCTTACCGGCCAAGGCGCCGATATTGCCCAGCCCGAGCACTGCCGTGCCGTTGGAAATCACCGCCACCAGGTTGCCACGCGCGGTGTACTTGTAGGCCGCCAGCGGATCGGCAGCAATTTCCAGACAAGGGGCTGCGACGCCCGGCGAGTAGGCCAGCGCCAGATCGCGTTGCGTTGCCAGCGGTTTGGTTGGAGATACCTGGATCTTCCCTGGGACCGGATACTGGTGAAAATCAAGCGCACTCTGTTTGAGCTGTTCGTCCATTATGGGTTCCTATGCTTTTTGCTTTTATGTTGAGGTAAGACTTGTAAACCTTTAAGGCTAGACCAGTATAGTGAGAGAAACGTCACAAACTTTGAACCGGGCCATAACCTTGATCGAAATAGTTTTTTAAAAGTAAAAAAAGAAGTACCACAGGACGGAAAAGAAAAACACTGCCGTCAGTGCGACGCTAGTGAGTTTGATAACAAAGTTGTTTTTTAGCTCGAGATACCCGGGCCTAGCGCACCGAGGGGCGCTCCGGCAGCCAAGGCTGCTACGACCCCTTCGGCACGCTCTCCCTAATATCGGACATTATCAGTAGCCTGAGTGCCGTCAGTGCGACGGCAGTTGGGCACGCCAGGCGTTGAGCGTTGCCACCCGGCCGGCGCAAATTTGTAACGAGGTTTGTAGTGCCAGGGTGTAACTCAGCGCGTCGCCCCAGGTACTGCCCAATAACTGCGGCTGCTGGCACGGGGTAAACACCGATTCAGGGGGCAACAGCACCACCGGCACTGCTGCCTGCGGCGGTTGGGCGCAGGAGCTCAATAACAGCATCAGGCATAGGCTGCCCAGCGCAGGCGTCATTTTTGATCGCTTCACGGTATTTCCTCTGATAAACGTCGCTTTGCTGGCGCAACTGCTGCTCCTGCTGCTGTTGGGCCGCCATCAGCGCCCGGTTCTGTGCATCCTGAATTTGCAACGTGGCAATCAACCCTGCCTGCTGCGCCAGGGTCTTTTGCTGTTCACCCGCCTGCTGCTGCACCAATTCCAGCCGGTGCGACAACAGCGAGCTATAGCCGCCAAGGCAGATGGCTGCCAACAACAACAACAGCCATCCCCCCTGCACCAGCCGGCTCAACAAGCCGCTCATGCCGGATAATCCCTGAAGGAAAGCTGGAAGTGCGGCCCGTCCTTCAGCGTTTTCCATTCCCCGCCCCACTCAACGCTGACGGCACATTCGCGTGCCGCACGGCGCACTGCTACGGCGATTTGCGCGTAATAATCCCATTCCCAGGACACCACGCCCGCCGGCATCGCCACCACGTCCACCGCATGGCCGGTCAAATGACGGCTTTTCAGCGTCTGGCTTTGACCACCGCGCACCAGATCACGCTGACGAGCCATGGTGCGCAGCCCCTCGGTGATGGAAAACGGCACCAGCGAGTAATGCAGCGCCAGCCTTATCACCCGCACCAGATCCGGATGAACGCCGATTAAATTCGCCTCGCTGCGGGCGGTAAACTGAATGTCCTCAATTTCATTTATCATTTTTAAACCCCGTCTTTTTTCCAATGATTTTTTTAATTAATGCGCTGATATAATCGGCCCCAAGGAAACCAATCAGCACGCTGGCAAGGTTCGCCCATTTTAATTCCAGCCCGGTCAGCGCCAACGCATCGCGTACCGTCCAGGCCAATAATGCACACATGCCTGCATTTAATAGCCGGCGCCGCATACCTACGTTGCGGTAGGCGCCATGTAATAGCGCCATGATGCCCGCCAAAATGGCATTCATCACCGGCTGCAGATATTCACATGCTCGCTGGATAATTAAGCCAACAGCGTCTGGCTCTAAGCTGGACATAGCTACACTCCTATTTTATTTTAATAAACTGCCCATCACGGCCGGTGGGATATCGGTACCATCAGAATCTAGTTAAGGATGCTATAACAAAGCAAATGAATAAATATAGCCTCTAAGGTCAAATTGATTCATGCTCAGCCATAGCACAACAAGCTCAGGTAAATAACAGGATGCATTGATAAAAAATTCATCTTTACTGTGATTTATTTCGACTTCTCTTTATCAGAAAAATAAACATTAATAGCGGCGAGAGAATAGCTCTCAATAACAAAAAAACCTCAACCCTGGAGAAATACCATGTCCGAACGTAAAGCCGTTATTGGTTATTATTTCATTCCAACCAACCAAATTAATAACTATACCGAGTCTGATACTTCAATCGTGCCCTTCCCGGTGTCAAACATCACGCCGGCCAAGGCCAAACAGCTGACCCACATTAATTTCTCGTTCCTCGACATTAACAGCAATCTGGAATGCGCCTGGGATCCCGCCACTAACGACGCCAAGGCGCGCGACGTGGTCGGCCGGTTAACCGCGCTGAAAGCGCACAACCCCAACCTGCGCATTATGTTCTCCATCGGCGGCTGGTATTACTCCAACGATCTGGGGGTTTCCCATGCCAACTATGTCAATGCGGTGAAAACCCCGGCGGCGCGGACCAAATTCGCACAATCCTGTGTTCGCATCATGAAAGACTACGGTTTTGACGGCGTAGACATTGACTGGGAATACCCGCAGAGCAGCGAGGTGGATGGCTTTGTCGCCGCGCTACAGGAAATCCGTACCCTGCTGAACCAGCAGACTCAGGCCGACGGCCGCCAGGCACTGCCTTATCAGTTGACCATTGCCGGCGCCGGTGGCGCGTTCTTCCTGTCGCGTTACTACAGCAAGCTGCCGCAGATCGTCGCCTCGCTCGATTACATCAACCTGATGACCTACGATCTGGCCGGCCCATGGGAAAAGATCACCAACCATCAGGCCGGGCTGTTCGGCGACAGCGCCGGGCCAACCTTCTACAACGCGCTGCGTGAAGCCAACCTGGGCTGGAGCTGGGAAGAGCTGACCCGCGCCTTCCCCAGCCCGTTCAGCCTGACAGTGGACGCCGCAGTACAACAGCACCTGATGCTGGAAGGCGTGCCGAGCCACAAAATTGTCATGGGCGTGCCGTTCTATGGCCGTGAGTTCAAGGGCGTCAGCGGCAGCAACGGCGGCCAGTACAGCAGCCACAGCACACCGGGCGAAGATCCGTTCCCGGGCACCGACTATTGGTTGGTGGGCTGTGAAGAGTGTGTCCGCGACAAGGATCCGCGCATTGCCTCCTACCGCCAACTGGAACAGATGCTTTTGGGCAACTACGGCTATCAGCGCCTGTGGAACGACAAGACCAAAACGCCGTACCTGTATCACGCGGCCAATGGCCTGTTCGTCACCTATGACGACGTCGAAAGCTTCAAATACAAGGCGAAGTACATCAAACAGCAGCAGTTGGGCGGCGTGATGTTCTGGCACCTGGGCCAGGATAACCGTAACGGGGATCTGCTGGCGTCGCTGGACCGTTATTTCAACGCGACGGACTACGATGACAGCCAACTGGATATGGGCACCGGCCTGCGTTATACCGGCGTTGGCCCGGGTAATTTGCCGATCATGAGCGCCCCGGCCTACGTTGCCGGTACCACCTATAACCAGGGGGCGTTGGTGTCATATCTGGGCTACGTCTGGCAGACCAAGTGGGGCTACATCACGTCGGTGCCCGGCTCCGATACCGCCTGGCTGAAAGTGGGCCGCGTGGCGTAACAGCAGGTTATCCGATAAAAAAACCCCGGGGCCGATGGCAACGGGGTTTTTACTGCATTAAACATTTAATTTTCGCATCCCTTCGTGGCTACTCCCTCAGTTGTTACACCAAGGGTAACCCCCGTCACGTATCACTTCACGCCCCATCAGGCTAAATACGTCGCTTTTGCGCGTCAGCCGCTCATGCCACCAGGTAAACCCGGCCCCCTTGCTGGCCGGATGCCAGGCCAGCCAAATCATTTCGTCACCTTTTTGCATATCAACCGGCACCGTCACCAGTTCACCGCTCGCCAGCTCTTTTTCTATCAGTGCCGGTGGCAGGAAGCCGTGGCCAATGCCGCGCTTCAACAACGCCAGCTTACTTTCAACGTCGCACACCACCAGTTGGCGCTGCAACGGCATGGTGCCGTGGTTACGCTTGGGCAGCTCGTGGCTGCTGTCGGCAATCACCACCACGATATCGTTTAACCGCTGGTTTTTATCCACCGGCTTTTTCTGCGCCGCAAAGGGATGCGAAGGTGAAACGCACAGCACAAAATTCAGCTTGCCGAGCATCAGCGTCTTGGCCTGTACGCTGTCCGGGATCTGGCCGATGGCGATAATCAAATCGGCTCGGTTATTCTTCAGGGCATCCCAGGTGCCATTCAGCGCTTCACGCTGTACGGAAATGTTGGCATTCGGACTGTGCCCAATATAGTCGCGGATATCCTGGGTGATAGTTTCCAACGGAAAGAAATTATCGACGACGATGCGGATATTATTATCGAGTTTTGGGATGTTTCTTACCCTACTCTCCAGATCCTGCACCGCATTTAAAATCCAGCCGCCCTCTTGCAACAGGAATTCCCCTTCATCTGTCAGGGTAATCATCGGGCCATTACGGTGAAAAAGTTTCACGCAGAGTTTACTTTCAATATTGGAAACCCGATAAGAGATTGCCGACGGGGTTTTATGCAATGCCTCCGCCGCCATTGAGAAAGAGCCGGTACTTTTGATGGTGCTGATTATTTTAATCGCATCCAGGGATAATCTAGTCATACAAATTCCTCTTTGAAATAAAATAAGAAAAAATTGACACTAAATTCCCAAGTGGTTGGCGCGTAAAAGTCGTTCAAGTCACACAAGAGTAAGTCAAACCACAAGCAATATACTCCATATCGGAGAACGTCATCTGAAAGACTATTCATCAATCCTTTAAATAAAATTCATCATGACGCCGATTTTTTAGACAGCAGCGTTTAAATAAATTCAACCAGGAAACAAAAGACAATCATCATAATAATTTTAGTTAATAGCCTATAAAACATTCCATCCTGACGAGCGAGACTAAGAGTAAAAATAAAACAAGCCGCCAAGAATGATGTTTTTAATTTCGTTAATAACCTCTCATTTCACCGGTGAAATAAACCCAACTTACAAAACAACTTCAGTCAGGAGTGACTTATGAACACGACTTCCCGTACCCTTATGTCCCTTGGTCTTTTGAGTGCTGCACTGTGCGGCGTCTCACAACAGGCTGCCGCCCACGGCTATGTCGAAACACCGGCCAGCCGCTCCTACCAGTGCAAACTGCAGCTCAATACCCAGTGCGGCAGCGTGCAATACGAACCGCAAAGCGTTGAAGGGCTGAAAGGCTTCCCGCAGGCCGGTCCGGCGGATGGGCATATCGCCAGCGCCGACAAAACCACCTTCTTCGAGTTGGATCAGCAAACGCCGACCCGCTGGAACAAGATCAACCTGCACACCGGGCCTAATTCCTTCACCTGGACATTGACGGCTCGTCACAGCACCACCAGCTGGCGTTATTTCATTACCAAGCCAAACTGGGATGCTTCACAACCGCTGACCCGTGCGTCGTTTGACCTCACACCGTTCTGCCAACAGAACGACGGCGCTGCAATCCCTGCCGCACAGGTCACCCACCAGTGCAACATACCGGCAGACCGTAGCGGCTCGCACGTGATCCTCGCCGTGTGGGATGTAGCAGATACGGCCAATGCCTTCTATCAGGCGATTGACGTTAACTTGAGCAAATAATAAGGAGGGGGAATACCACAGGGTTCAGCCGGGTGCTGAACCCTTTTTTATTGCTTTATAGATCGTCACAGCGCATGTTTCTTATTGTTCCCCCTCAGGCTAAATTCGGCTTCCCGCTGCCGAACAACCGGCGCAAAGCCGCAGCCCGCCTGGTTTTGGAGAGGATCCATCGTTCTTGTCCATTGCAACAATCAGAAAAAGCGCATTTTAATCTTCGGGCTTCTGATGCAGTGTGTTCAGCCTACGATGGAAAACGTTCTCATTTCCTACATTGACGTTAGGTCAAGGAGCTTATAAATGAATCAATTAGACGCACTCAAGCAGCTAACTACGGTTGTGGCCGACAGTGGCGATATCGAATCGATCCGCCAGTTCGAACCGCAAGATGCCACCACCAACCCTTCCCTGATCCTGAAGGCCGCTGCACTGCCTCAATATAAGCCACTGATCCTCGAAGCCCTGAGCTATGCCCGTCAGCAAGGCGGCAGCAAAGAAACCCAACTGATTAACGCCTGCGACAAACTGGCGGTCAACATCGGCGTCGAAATTCTGAAAAGCGTCCCGGGCCGCATCTCCACCGAAGTGGACGCCCGCCTGTCCTTCGACCGCGGTATGTGCGTGGCCAAGGCGCGTAAACTGATTGGCCTGTATCAGCAACAGGGCATTGATAAGTCGCGCATTCTGATCAAACTGGCTTCCACATGGGAAGGCATCAAAGCCGCCGAGGAGCTGGAAAGAGAAGGCATCAACACCAACCTGACGCTGCTGTTCTCTTTCGCCCAGGCCCGCGCCTGTGCCGAAGCCGGGGTGTTCCTGATTTCACCTTTCGTTGGCCGTATCTATGACTGGTATCAGGCCAAACAGCCGTCTGCTGACTATAACGCCGAGCAGGATCCGGGCGTGGAATCAGTCCGCAGCATTTATGAATACTACAAGCAGCACCGTTATCAAACGGTGATCATGGGTGCCAGCTTCCGCAAGGTAGAGCAAATTCTGGCGCTGGCCGGCTGCGATCGCCTGACTATCGCACCGAACCTGCTGGAACAGCTCAAGCAAAGCGATCAACCGGTAGAACGCAAACTGACGCCATCTACCGAAGGTTTCCATCAACCTGCCCCGCTGGCCGAGGCCGAATTCCGTTGGCAGCACAATCAAGATGCCATGGCGGTTGAAAAACTGGCCGAAGGTATCCGTCTGTTCGCCGTTGACCAGCAAAAGCTGGAAGACATGCTGGCCGCTGAACTGTAATCACTCTGGAGTCCCGTAATGTCTGCTCGTAAAGAACTCGCCAACGCCATCCGCGCACTCAGCATGGACGCCGTACAAAAAGCAAATTCCGGCCACCCGGGTGCACCTATGGGCATGGCGGACATCGCC
>NZ_MCGS01000015.1:32894-65546 GCF_002607755.1 Serratia sp. BW106 | reverse complement strand
GGTTTTCTGGGCACAAAAAAATGCCCCCGGCTGAACCGGGGGCATGATTTTGATTATTTACCGCCAGTTATTTACCTGAGAAAACACCCGCCTTGGCATCGGCAGTCTGGCTATTGCCGTAGCCGCCGACCGGTGTCTCCAGATTCACCACGCTTTTACCGGCGATCCCCAACAGTCCACCGGCAGAGGCGGCCGCATCCAGGTGACCGCCACCCTGATAACGGCTGCCCGCCACGTCCCGTTGTTCCAGCTTGCCGTTACCCAGCGTCACCTCACCTTGTTGGCTGCGGATCTCAGCGCCGGTCAGGTGGGTGCTGCCCTGCACGTTCAGCGTCACGTCATTTTTCCCACTAATGGCGGATTGCACGCCAACCGCATCGTTATTGACCACGTCGGCGTTGACCTTGAACTGACCCTGCAGCCCGGCGGGGCCGGTCAGGCTCTCTTTGGACTTGTTACCGAGGAAGCGAGCGCTGCGATCCCACAGCGGTGCCTGCTCTTTTTCACCCACCAGGGTTTCCGGCAGGGTCACTTTGCTATCGGCCTTGTTGAAGCTAACCGCGCCGGTGGTGTCCTGTTTGGGATCAAGACGACGGGCCACGCTGTTGTACTTGTCGGTGGTGGCGTCAGCGACCTTGTTGATACCCCCTTCCAGCTTCTCTTTCACATTACCGGCATAGCGCGGAGTGCCCACTTTCGACAGTTTGGAGGTGATGCTGCTGGCCGGATCGTTGGTATGGTTCAGACCGACGTCGACATTGACCTTAACGCTGCTTTCGCTGTCTTTGCGGCTCTCGACGTGCAGGTTGCCATCGACGTTGCCCTGTACGCGTTCGGCATCGATCCGGGCACCGGCCAGGGTGGTGTCTTTACCGCTGTTGATCGTCACTTCGTTGGCGTTAATCAGACTGTTGCCCTGGGTAGTTTTCTGCAGTTTGTCGACGCCGACTTTTACCCCGGCACCCAGAGTATGGGTATCGCTGCCGCTGGTGGTATCAACCTTGCCGTTGGCGTCCTTGTTGAAGGATTGGCCGCCTTTGGCGTTCGCCTTCAGCCCCAGGTTCCAGTTGTTTTTCTGCTCCTGATTTTGCACCGATTCCAAGACTACTCCACCGTGTCCGGCATTCAGCGCGACGCTGTTGCCTTTAACCTCGGTCCCCTGCAGGTGTAACGCCTGGTCGTCACTGCCTTTGGCGGTAATGTTTACTGCGCCACCGCCGGTGATTTTTCCGCCCTGCCGGGTGGTGGAAGATTCATCGACCTTGGCGATGTCAAATGCACCGCCGAGGGAAATGCCGCCCGCGCTTTTTTTGTCACTGTCGGTGCTGTTACCGCCAATATCGATATTCCCTGACAGCGTATCGTCCTTACGCGTCTGGTGCGACTCGGCTGCCTGTAGCGCCACCTTATCGCCTGCCTTCAGCGTAACGTCGCCCTGGCTGGTGACCGTGCTGCCTTGCAGCGTCAGCCCATGCCCGGCCTCCAGTTCTACGCCCTGTTGCCCACCGATGTGGCTAACCTGTGCGCTGCTGCCGTCGCTTTCCCCCACGCTGCGATCGCCGCCCAGCCCAACGCCGAAGTTTTTGGTCTCCGGGGTGGAGCCACCTTTGGCCGACACTTTGACATTGAAACCGTTGTGGCTCTCATGACTGCGGTCGGTAGCCTGCTCGAAACGGATGTTGCCGTCTTCGGCTTTCACCTGAGCCTTACCCTGGCCGGCATCCAGTGAAGTGCCCTGATAAACCGCATCCTGCTTAACGTTGATGTCGATGCCATTGGCGGCGGTGATGCTGCCGGTCACGGCCTGGCTGCTGGTGCTGGCGCTATGTTTGTTGCCGCCTTCTCCTTTGCCGTCGACGTTCAGGTCATTGCCGGTATTGGTGTAAACGCGCACGCTGGCGCCGCCACGGGTATCGCTTTGGCTCTGCTGTTGGCTATTTTCCGCCGCTTCACTGCGGTGGCTGTCCGCCTTCAGCGTTACGGCACCCTGAGTGGTTTGATATTGGGTCCCGCGATCTTGCAGTTCCCCGCCAGCGTTAACCGCAATCTCCCCGGCCTTAATGGTGCTGACCACGGCCTGCGAACTGCTGTTACTGTTTTCGCTGCTGCCGCCGTTGGCAGCGACGTCGATCCCGACGTTTGGCAGACCGATGCTGCCGATATCGTTAATCACGCCGTTGGCGTCCAGCTTGGCGGCTTTGCCCACGGCGCGTTCAACCGGGCGGGTGATGGCGCTGTAATCAACGTTGGCACCGATATCCACGCCGACGTCGGTTTTGCGGGTATTGCTGCTTTCGCTGTCCGTGGCGGCCAGATGGGCCACGCTGTTGGCATTTTCCTGATATTTACCGCCAACCTGATGCTGTGCACCTTGCTGAGTCAGTTGGTCATTGGCGCTAATCGTCAGGTTGCCTTTTATGTCACTGCCTGAGGTGACGGCCTTGCTGCTTTGCGAGTGCGTTTTGCTGTTCTCGTAACCGCCTTCAATACCCGAGCCGACTTTATCGATGCCGCCGGTGTAATAGAACCCACCGCCGACTTTGGTTTGCTCGGTGTCGCTGGTGGTCTTGTTGTCAGCCGCCAGGAAGGCGACGTTGTTGCCACTGACGCTGGCGTCTCCCTGGGTGGTCACCAGTTTGGAGCCGCTGAAGGTCACGTCTTTATCCGCCTTCAACGTCACGCTGCCGCCGCTCAACATCGACGACTGTTGCTCGCTGCGGGTAGTTTTCTCGCTGTCGCTGGTATGTTCTATGCGTAAACCGGCGCGGTATTGTTTATCGCCTTTTTCGTTGGCATAGCCGTTGATCGCCAGCGCGGTTTTCTGCTCGTCAATACGTTGCTGCTGCTCAGCCGCGCTGACATTGAGATTGCCACCGGCCTGGATGTCCAGTTTGCCTGCGCTGCTTACCTTGCTGCCCACCACGTCGGTATCCTGTTTGCTGACCAGTTGCAGGCTGGTATCGGAAACCAGTTCACTGGCGGTGGACTGCTGGTGGCTGTTGTTGGACTTTTGCGAACTGCTGGTAATGTTAAAGGCGGTACCGGTGCGGGCATTGATTTTGTCGACGTTGGTGCTGAGCGCGTTATCAATCCGCAGGCCCCCGGCGCTGGCTTCAACAAAACCGCCCTGGCTGCCTTTGACCTTGCTGCCGGTAATGGTTACGCCCTGTTTGCCGTTCAGCCACAGGGTGCCATCGGCGGTCAGGTCGGAAGCGTTGCTGACTTCGTGGTGGTGACTGTTGTCTTTGTTATCGCCGCCGCCGATGCCGCCCCATGAGGTTTTATTGTCACGCACCGATTTGGCGTTGGCGGTCTTCTGCACGTCGATGTTGATCTGGTCGTTGGCATTGATTGTCAGATCGCGCGCTGCATACACTTTTGCCCCCCGAGCCTGCACACGGTTACCGGCACTCAGCGTCAAATCCCCCCCGGCATGCAAATCGCTGGCCTTCAGGCTTTCGGTTTCATTGCTGTTGTTCCAACTGCCGGTTCGCAGGCTGGAGGTATGGTTACGCTGATAACCGCGTTCACTGGTTTTCTCCCGCTCAACCAGCCCGGCGATCTGTACATCGCGTTTGGCTTCAATTTTCAGCGAGTTACCGGCCCCGACAGTGGCACCGAGCAGCCTCACATCCTGCGCGGTGGCGGTCAGCGTGGCATTTTTACTGGCGCTGACGCTGCTGCCGACCTGCTGGTGCTGTTCATTCTCGCGGGTGACGTCGTACTGCCAGGAGTAGAACCATTGGTCGTTGGTATGGCCCTGAGTTTGCTTCAGTTGCTGGCCGTCGAGCGTCAGGCTGGCTCCCTGCAAAGTAACCTCTTCGCCGCGAATATCGGTGGCGGTCAGATGGTTGCTGTTATCGGCCAGCAGGCTGATATTTTTGCCCGTAAGCTCGGTGCGGGCCAGCTTTTGGCTGGTGTTGCGGTCGTTGATGTAGATGCCGCCGCGATAGTTTTGGTAGTTCTCACCGCTGTTACGGCTACTGCTGTCATCACTAATCTGGCTTTCGGCACGAATGTTGTCTGCCTTCACCCGGATCTCGTCGCTGCCATGCAGCTTGCCCGCCAGCTTCACGCCGCTGCCTGCTGCGGTGTTGATAATGTTGATGCGTCCGGCCTGCATGCTGCCAAGATAGTAGCTGTCCAGCGCACTCAAGGGTTGTTGGCTGCTGAGCACCTGCGCGTCGCGTGAGACGCGGTTATTGCCGGTGACAGCGTTGATAGCCGACACCGCCTTGTCATTTTTGTCAGTGACGATCACCTCGCCGCGGCTGTCGATGCGCGGGGCAATCAAGTCCAGTATGCCATCGGCGTTCAGTTTGCCATTCAGGCTTAGGGTGTTGCGATTACCCAGCGTGCTGTAGCCCTGCAGCATGCCGTTTTCCACCAGCGGGTTGCCCACCACCAGTGACGAGCGGCTGGTATTGATAAAACCGCAGCCGTCACAGCTGATGCCGTTCGGGTTGGCTAACACGTAGTCGGCCGCCATGCCGAAGATTTCCTGCTGGCCGTGCAATAGCGACGGATTACGGCTGATCACTTCGTTGAGGATCACGCTGGCCGCCTGGCTGTTCAGATTCGGGTTGGCGCCCAGTTGACCGGCCAACTGAGACAGCCCGGACTCGCGTGAGTTATTCAACACCGCGCCGGGCTGGTTGACGTTGAAATCCTGATACTGGTTATGCGACAGCCCGTGGTCATTCGGTGTGACAATATTCACCACCTGTGCGCCGTTACCGGCGGTGGAAACCCCGGGGCCGTTAGCCCCATTGGCCGCCACAATATCACCGGCGTAACCGTTGCCGAGTGAGGCGAGAATGATCGCCAGTGAAGCGGCCAACTTGCCCGCGGCCGAAAGCCTGAAGTTATTATTTTTCATCCATGTATCTCCGTATATCGCCGTGTGGTACTGCAAAAAAAACAACTGACTAAAAGGTGTACGAGAAGCGGGCCAGCACCTGGATCGGGTCGTCCGGCAGGGTATGACTGGACAGCTGCCAGCCTCGGCTGGCTTCGACGTCAATGATGGCGCGCTGATAACGCAGGGTGGCGCCGGCGCTCAGTCCGGCGCTGCTTTGCCAGCCCGAAGGTCGGTTGTCACGGGGCAGCACCCGGCCGACGTCGCCGCCGAGGCGAGGGGTGAGGGTGCTTTGGCCCAGATTAAAGCTGCGGGACAGGGTATTTTGCAGATACCAGCCGTTATCGCCGGACAGCGTGCTGCGGCTGAAACCGCGGATCGCGCTGCGGTCGGTCAGGCTGAGCCATTCCACGCCGGGCAGCCGATCGCGGCTGTATTGCCCGTACAGCAGGTTGCTGAGCTGGTAACTGGAACCGGCCAGGGTGAAGCGTTGAGTGAGATTGGTGAACAGCTTGCCCTTGGTGAATTGGGCATCGGGCAGACCGGCACCGCTGTGGCGATCGGCACCGAACCACGGCAATCCTTGCTCTACGCTGAGGTTGGCGCTGATCAACCCGGTAGGCAGGATCTGCAGGTGATTAACCCCCAGTTCGAACAGGCTGAGCGTCGGGCTGCCGAGACCGATACGTACGTTCTCGAAATAGTTATTGATGCGCTTATGGGTCAGTTGGCCGCTCAGGGCGTTGATCTGATCGCGATCGCGGTAAAACACATAATCTCCGCGCAGACCATACTGCTGGGTCTGACCGTGCAGCTTATAGCTGTTGAACACCAACTGCTGGCGGTTCATGTATTGCGAATAACTGGCAAAGCCGCTGAAGGTAAAAGCGCCATAGGGCAGGGAATAGAGCAGGGTATAGGCGCGGTTGTAGCGCTGTGACGGATCCTTCAGCGTACCGGCGATGTTCAGACTGACAAAGTCCGACAGGCCGAACGGGCTGTCCAGCGTTGCCGTGCTGCGCGCCAACCACTGGCCGGTATTTTTCTGGCCATAATTGTCCAGGGTGGCAGACAGCAACCAGGGTTTGGCATGTTGGTTGTGCAACCGAATAATAGAACCGCCGGTTTGGTTACCCGGCAATATATCCAATCGGGTTTTATTCGATTGCAAACGATTGGCCTGATCCAATCCCTGATCGAGCTGAGTTAATTTCAGCGGTTGACCTTCCAGTCTTGGGAATAATAACTGGCTGTTAACCCAGCGATCTCCCCCTTCTATTTTTTCGATAAATCCTTCGGTGACCCGCAGGCCCAACTCGCCCTCGGCATTGGGGCGAATAAACTGTACGCGGGCGGTGATATAGCCTTTATCAAGATATAAACGGGTGAGTTCGCGGGTCAGACGGTTGATGTCATTACTGCTGATGCAACGCTGTGGCAATGCGCTGAGTGCCGCCAAATCTTTCGCCGACAGCAGAGTAATGCCCTGCAGATACACGCCGCCGATGGGCAGGCACTGGGCAGAACGTGGCAGTGCCGGTGGCGCGGGTTCGGGTTCTGCCAGTAATTGCTGTTGTTTAAGCTGTTGGTAGCGTCGTTGCTCGATCTGCTGATTCACTTCACGCGAACCGTCTTGCAAGGCGCGGCGTGATTCGCCCATCGGCGAGAAATGCTCCATTTCCGGCAGGGTAGCGGCAGGGATCGCGGTGCTGAACAGCAGCACCAGAGCGGCGGTTTTTTTAATCATTGTAATCCATTATGAGAAGCCGCCGGGGCGGCCTGCTCAGTCCATGAGGTCAATATACGGACGGCCAGCGGCCGGCCCGAAATAGCGAGCGACAAGCACATTGCGTGATATCTCGACTTGCCACAGGCAAATTAAGACGGTGGGTGTATATCTAAATAATAATTAGGCTGCTTGTTTTAATTTTCAGCTCCCTTGAGTTAATTAACTAAAAAAAGTAATTAACTCCTCCGCCATTTAAACTTTATCGGCACGGATAGGAAGAATCTGAATTTTTATTTTGTCGGGGGATAATAGAGGATGAGGGTAATTCTGACAATCCGACCAGTGGGAAATACGAAATTTCGCAGAAGGGGTGGGGCACAGTCATTTGTGCCCCAGGGTGTAATTATTTTTTGTTGATCGGCCGACCGGACCAGTAACCCGCCAGCAGTGAGCCGGACAGGTTATGCCACACCGAGAACAGGGCACCCGGCAGTGCGGCCAGCGGTGAGAAGTAAATTTTGCCCAGCGTCGCCGCCAGCCCGGAGTTCTGCATGCCGACCTCAATGGCCAGCGTGCGGCAGGTCGATTCGTCAAAGCCAAACAGCTTGCCGCCCCAGTAACCGCTCAGCAGCCCGATGGCGTTATGCAGGATCACCGCGATGATCACCACCAGCCCGACCGAGGCGATATGGCTTTGGCTACCGGCCACCACGGCACTGATGATCGCCAAAATGCACACCATCGACAGCGCCGGCAGAATGGGCTCAATGCGTTTGACGGTTTTGGTAAAGGTGTGATGGACGATCAACCCCAGGCCAATCGGGATCACTACGATCTGCAGAATGCTCAGCAGCATGCCCATGACATCGACGCTGATCTCGGTATCGACATACAGGCGGGTCAGCAGCGGCGTGGCGAAGACGCCCACCAGCGTGGAGACCGCCGAGATGGTCACTGACAGTGCCACATCGCATTTGGCCAGATAGATCATTACGTTGGAAGCCGTACCACTGGCAACGCTGCCCACCAGGACCATGCCTGCGGAAAGATCCGGTGGCATGTGGAACAGCATCGCCAACAGCCAGGCCGCCAGCGGCATAATCAGGTAATGCAGAAAGATCCCTGCGGCCACCGGGCCTGGGCGGGACAGCACGCGTCTGAAGTCATCCAGCCGCAGCGTGACGCCCATGGCGAACATGATCAGCATTAACAACGGGCTGACATAGGGGCCAATACCGGTAAAGGTGGTGGGGGTGAAGTAGGCGGCGACGGCGAGCAGCACCGCCCACAGGGGGAATAATCGGGTAAATTTTGCCAGCATGAATGCGGTTTTCCTTAGCCAAATAGAACGATGGGGTGGAGTTGTGTTTTTTTGCGGGTTCAGCGGACTGAACCCCTACGGTTATGAACTGATTTTTTAGATGTAGGGGCGCAGCATGCCGCGCCCGCAAGGGATGATAATAGTTTATTCGAACAGATTGTGGTGCAGGGTACGTACCACTTGTTCCGCGTCGTTGCCCGGTACCAGGAAGCACAGGTTATAGCTGCTGGCGCCGTAACAGATCATGCGGATATTGAACGGGTCGAGCACGCCAAACACTTCTTTGCCCACGCCGCAGGCCTGGGAAAGTTTGTTGCCGATCAACGCCACCAGCGCCAGATTCTCTTCGACTTCTACCCGGCACAGTGATGACAGCTCGGTCAGCAATGAGGTGGTCAGCAGGCTGCCGCCGGTAGAGGTAGAGCCGGTGGTGTCCATGGTCAGCGCCACGCTGACTTCGGATGTGGTGATCAGATCCACCGAGATGTTGTGACGGGCCAGAATGTTGAACACTTCGGCCAGGAAGCCACGGGCATGCAGCATGTTGAGGCTGTGCAGCGTCAGCAGGGTTTGCTTGCGGCGCAGTGCCAGCGCACGGAACAGCGGCGGGTTCTCGGTGGTGTTACACACCAAAGTTCCCCCGGCGGCCGGATCTTTGCTTGAACCGACAAACACCGGAATATCACTGCGCACGGCCGGCAGCAAGGTGGCCGGATGCAGCACTTTCGCGCCGAAGGTGGCCATTTCTGCCGCTTCTTCGAAGGTGATTCTATCGATGCGTTTTGCTGACGGGACCACGCGTGGATCGGTGGTGTAGATGCCTGGCACGTCGGTCCAAATATCCACCCGACTGACGCTCAGCGCTTCGCCCAGCAGTGCCGCGGTGTAATCGCTGCCGCCACGGCCCAGCGTGGTGGTACGGCCTTTCGGCTCGCTGCCGATAAAGCCCTGAGTGACCACCAGCGCTTCTTGCAGGCGTGGCTTGAGTAGCGACAGGGCCAGTTGTTTCAGCACCGCGTTGTCTGGTGTAGCACGGCCGAAGTGGTCGTCGGTGTGCATCACTTTACGCACGTCAAACCACTCTGCCTGTACCTGGCGGGTGCGGAGGATCTCAACGAACAGCAGGGTAGACATCAGTTCACCATGGCTGACCAGCTCGTCGGTCAAGGCCGTTGAGGTTGCCAGCGCAGCTGCTTCGGACAGCATGGCGATGTTTTCCAGCATGCGGTCGATTTCATCGCGAATAACCGTCGGGTTATCGAGGCGATCGAGGATGGCGTATTGGATGCGACGGATTTCATCGAGCTGGAAATGGCGTTTGTCGGCATCGCTGCCTTCGGCCAGAGCCACCAACAGGTTGGTGACGCCCGCGGAAGCGGACAAGACCACCAGGCGTACCTCCGGATTAGAGAGTACGACGTCGGCGCTGCGGTTCATGGCTTCAAAGTCGGCAACGCTGGTGCCGCCGAATTTGGCGACAACGGTGGAATTCTGGGGTGCTGCTTGGTTCATGTAAAAACCTCGTGTCAGGGTGGCTCTATTCAGAGAGCGCTTTTTTCATAGCCTTGGCACAAGGGAGGAGCGATAAACGGGGGCAGGCGTAGGGGTTAAAGCTACGATACACCCAGAAGCGCCCCACCTTGCTGATTGTCATTACGGACAATCCCTGGTGACAACCCAGAGGATTCAGCCCCTGTAGTCGATACGATGAATGCCGTACATCACCTTACCTCGGCGTCGCTCCCCCTCAAGTGCCGTCATCGGAAAACGGCTCCTCTGACACTCTACCTGGGCGACGCACCTCTTCTGGCTTGCGCACCGGGTGCGCAAGTAGGCTGTTAGGAATAGCCGGTAATCACGCTGCTGTCAACGTCCGGACGTTGAGGGATTTTCATCTTGCACCAGCGCAATCAACGTACAGGGCATCGCCGGGACGAAACCGGTACCAATGGGTTGCAGAGTGCCATCCTCCCGTTGGCTAAATAACGGAATAATCCCCTGATTTTTTTCAATATATTCCAGCCAGCCAAAGTTTTCGTTCAGCTTGGTAGCCTTGATGGTGGCACCGTGGGCGATCAGGCTGCTTAACCGGCCGTAGGTGGCTTCTTGATTGAACAAAACTTCATGCCGACGGAAGCGCGAGCTTTCCCCACTGTTGCCACGGCCTTTCAGCGGTGCACCGGAGCGGATGGCGAATACCTGTCCTTCGCCAAAAATATGGCCGAAGTGATAGACCGCCAGCGCATTCTGATGGCGGTTAGGCGACAGCGCCAACACCTGCGCGGTATCGCTGAGATCGAGGTAGTTCTCGGCATGCTCGGAGTAAGCATGCCCATAATAGGCGGGGATACCGTCCATGCGCGCCTGGCGGTAATACTCCCAGCTGCTGTCGGTGACGATCACCGGGATATTCATTTTTATCAACGCCTGCGCCAGCATACGCGCCACGCTGTTGGCGCCGACGATCAACACCCCGCGCGGTTTTTGCTGCTGCACCCGCAGCCAGCGCGCCATCATGCTGCTGGTCAGGCTTTGCAGCACCACGGTACCGATGATCACGGCAAATACCACGGTTACCAGCCGATCGGCTCCCGGGTAGCCACTACGCTGCAAGGTCAGGGCGAACAGCGAACTGACCGCCGCGGCGACGATGCCGCGCGGCGAAATCCAGCACAGCAGCAGCCGATCGCGCCAGTGCAGGGAAGAGCGCCAGGTCGACACCGCAATACACAGCGGTCGGGCGATAAACTGCACCACCAGCAGCAGGCCCAGCAGTGGCCAGCCCATATTCCACAGCGCCTGGATATCAAGCCGCGCCGCCAAAATGATAAACAGCGCTGAAATCAGGATCGCCGACAGCTCTTCCTTGAATGCCAGTATGTCGCTGGTATCCACATCGCGCATATTGGCCAGCCAGATACCCATTACCGTGACGGTCAGCAGACCGGACTCGTCGGCAATGGCGTTGGACACGCCAAAAGCGGTCAGCATGATCGCCAGCACCGCCAGGTTCTGCAGGTAGCCCGGCAACCAGACGCGGCGCAGCGCCAGACCCAGCAGGTAACCGAACAGCGCACCGGCCACCAGGCCGACGGCAGCGGTGATCCCAAGCGTGTAGAACAGATGGGTATAGGACTCGGAATGTTGTTTCAGTACGATAAATTCAAACACCAGCAGGGTGAAGATAGCGCCGACCGGGTCGATCACTATGCCTTCCCAGCGCAACACCTGGTTGATATTGGCGTTGGGCCGTACCACTCGCATCAGCGGGGCGATGACCGTTGGGCCGGTAACCACCGTGACTGCACCGATCAGCGCGGCCAGCTCGGGCGGAAAGTCCAGTAGCCACCAGCAGGCCACGCCGATCACCAGGAAGGTCATCAGCATGCCGATGGTCACCAGGTTGCGCACCACGCCACCGAGGCCACGTATTTCCTCGACCCGCAGCGTCAGCGCTCCTTCAAACAGAATAATGGCGACAGACAGCGACACCAGCGGGAACAGCAGATCGCCAAACAACGCGTCCGGTTGAACCAGATGCACCACCGGCCCCAACACCACGCCAAACACCAACAGCGGCAGAATGGCCGGCAGGCGCAACAGCCAGGCCAACCACTGCGCCAGCAGTGAACTCAAGCCAATAACCACTAACATCAACGGGGCAGATAATTCCATAGTCATGTCCTTCGTGTTTCAAAGCGCAGCCTGCTGGCCGCGCATCCTTCGCCTAATTACGTCAATGACGTGGTGATAACCTGACACAGTTTAGTGACAGTTAACTAACCCTGATAACAGGCTGTTATCCAAAAGTATAGGGGAAGAGCTGAAACGATGCGGCGGCGTTTGACAGTTAGCGCCTATCGCAAGAAAAGAGATCATAATCACAGTCGAACAGGCTACAATCGGACAACCACGTCACCTTTATTCTCAAGCCTAAGAGTGTTGCTATGAAAAATATCAATCCTAGTCAAACCGCTGCTTGGCAAGCCCTGCAGCAACATTTTGAACAGATGAAAGATGTGCAGATCAGCGATCTGTTTGCTCAGGACAGTGAGCGTTTCTCCAAGTTCTCCGCCACCTTCAACGATCAGATGCTGGTGGACTACTCTAAAAACCGCATAACCGCGGAGACCCTGGAGAAGCTGCAGGCACTGGCGAAAGAGACCGATCTGCAAAGCGCGATCAAGTCCATGTTTGCCGGTGAGAAAATTAACCGTACCGAAGACCGTGCGGTGCTGCACGTTGCCCTGCGTAACCGCAGCAACAGCCCGATTATTGTGGACGGCAAAGACGTAATGCCGGAAGTGAACGCGGTGCTGGCCAAAATGAAACAGTTCTGTGACCGCGTGATTGGCGGTGACTGGAAAGGTTACACCGGCAAGGCCATTACCGACGTGGTGAACATCGGTATTGGTGGTTCGGATCTCGGCCCTTATATGGCGACCGAGGCGCTGCGCCCTTACAAGAACCACCTGAATATGCATTTTGTCTCCAACGTTGACGGCACCCATATCGCCGAAACGCTGCAGCCGCTAAACCCGGAAACCACCCTGTTCCTGGTGGCGTCCAAAACCTTCACCACCCAGGAAACCATGACCAACGCCCACAGCGCGCGCGACTGGTTCCTGAGCACTGCCGGCGATCAAAAACACGTAGCGAAACACTTCGCGGCATTGTCTACCAACGGCAAGGCAGTGGGTGAGTTCGGTATCGATACCGCCAACATGTTCGAGTTCTGGGACTGGGTCGGTGGTCGTTATTCCCTGTGGTCGGCGATTGGTCTGTCGATTGCACTGTCACTGGGTTACGAGAACTTCGAGCAGCTGCTGAGCGGCGCGCACGCGATGGACAAACACTTCGCGCAAACCCCGGCGGAGCAAAACCTGCCGGTGCTGTTGGCGCTGATCGGCATCTGGTATAACAATTTCTTCGGTGCAGAAACCGAAGCTATCCTGCCATACGATCAGTACATGCACCGTTTTGCCGCTTACTTCCAGCAGGGCAACATGGAATCTAACGGTAAATATGTCGATCGCAACGGCAACCCGGTGGATTACCAGACCGGCCCAATCATCTGGGGCGAGCCAGGCACCAACGGTCAGCACGCGTTTTACCAGTTGATTCACCAGGGGACCAAACTGGTACCTTGCGACTTTATCGCACCGGCCATCAGCCACAACCCGCTGAGCGACCACCACGCCAAACTGCTGTCGAACTTCTTCGCGCAGACCGAAGCGCTGGCGTTCGGCAAGTCGCTGGACGTGGTAGAAGAAGAGTTCGCTGCACAGGGCAAAACGCCGGAAGAGGTCAAGCACGTGGCGCCATTCAAGGTGTTTGAAGGCAACCGTCCGACCAACTCCATCCTGCTGCGTGAGATCACCCCGTTCAGCCTGGGCAGCCTGATTGCGCTGTATGAACACAAGATCTTCACCCAGGGCGCGATCCTGAACATCTTCACCTTCGATCAGTGGGGCGTGGAGCTGGGCAAACAGCTGGCTAACCGTATCCTGCCGGAGCTGGCCGGTGACGAAGCAGTCAGCAGCCATGACAGCTCAACCAATGCACTGATCAACCGCTTCAAAGCATGGCGTTAATTACCGCCTGAATTGATGCCAATAAAAAACCCGCCGCGGCGGGTTTTTTTACGTCTGAATGATTACAGATTGATCGGCACTTCGAAACTGATGCCTGCGCCCACGTCGTCAGCGGTGCTGGCGTTGTTATCGGTGTACCACAGGCTGGTGTCAAACTTGACCTGTGAATCGAAGTTGTAACCCCAGCCCAACTGAATGCCTTTCAGCGTGTCGGATTTCGGGAATGCCTGGTTAATCGACTGGCTGTTCGGGTTCACTTTGGCGTACACCAAACGGGTGCTCCAGCGTTGGCCGTCATCCAGTACCATTTCTACACGGCCGGACAGCATCTGCCCGTCGCCACCCATCGCATGACCCAGCGGATAGCCTTGCTGGTAGTAGCCGCCTTTGTAGGTGTAATGGGTGTAAACATAGTTTTTACGGTTCATGTCGGCGCGGGTATCAGCACCTTCGATATACCAGTTGATGGTGGTTGGGCCCCATTCCGGGTGACCTTCCAGGCCCAGCAGATAGGTGTTTTGCGACGGCAGCATGCCGGCTTCATCTTCACCCACCAACTGACCGTACAAACTGACCGGCAGGCCAATCAGCGGCTGCATTTTCAGCTTGAAGTCGAAACCGGCAAGCTGGTTGCCCGGATCGTTGCCCTGGCCGGAATCATCGTTGTCATTGCCTGAAAACGCATCCCAGAAAGAGCTCCAGGACTGCGGACGACCCTCACCGCCCCATTGCATGATGCGCGAAGCACCCAGCTCGAGGAAGTTGGTCGGCATCATGGTCAAACGACCGCCGATCAGTTTGGTGTGTGGTACCGAAGAATACTGTGACAACTGGCCAGCAGTAAGTTGATACTGCCAGCGGCCAATCCACGACAGCCAAGGGGTTTCAAACGGCGATTGGTCGGCGCGCTGCAGCATAAAGCCGGCAACCGGGCGTGCGGCATCGGAACGGATCAGGCTGCCGTCATAGCCCGGCCCCCACCATTGGGATACTTCACCGAAGGATAACCACTGGTTCCAGACTTTTACTGCGCCGTAGGAGCCATTCATGTTGAATTTGGAGCCGTCGCTGATGCGTTGATCGCCCTCAACCGATCCCTGGACGCGCACGTCCCAGAACTCGCCGTTGGCACCGGCACCGACGGTCAGGCTTTGGTCTGCATATTGGTTCTGACCGAAGCCCTGCGGCGTGCCCGGCTTGTCGGTGGCAGCGTAGCCGCTGACGCGAATATTGGCTTTTAAGTCACCGACGCGGCGTTGAACTCGGTCGAGGACATTTTTCTCGGTATTGGTTACCGGCTTGGCCTGGGAAATAACGGAGGTGATTTCTTCCTGACTCAGCGGCCAGGTCGACAGGCTGACGTTGATGACGCCGCGATCGGATAGCCAGGCCAGGTCATTACGCAGATCATTATCAGGGGTGACCAATCCGCTGGCATGACTGCTTAATGCACAGGTAAACAGGCCTGCGGCGACCAGTCCGTTAAGTTTAGCGCGCATAAATAAATATTCCCTTGTTAATTCGAGTTGTTTGTTTTATGTAAAGATCTATGACCCATCATAGTTGACATTTCAATTTGCTACAAATATATCCATATGAAACATTTATTTATAACAGTATGAATAGTATTAATTTTTTCCTGGCACCGTGCGGATATTAATTTTTAAGATAATGCCTATGTTAGGATGCGCGGATAACTACAGTGGTATTGATGGGGAATATTTATGGCAAAAACCTCCCGCTCGGTGACGATCGCCAAAGGATTGCAACGGGTGTTGAATGTTGGACTGCTGCTGCTGGCAGCGATCCTGATCGTCTTTTTGGTTAAAGAAACCATTCATTTGGCGAAAGTCTTGTTTGTCAACAACGAGGAGTCGACGTCCTATCTGCTGATTGAAGGGATTGTGATTTACTTCCTCTACTTTGAGTTTATCGCTTTGATTGTGAAGTATTTTGAGTCGGGTTATCACTTCCCGCTGCGTTACTTTATTTATATCGGCATTACCGCAATTATCCGTTTGATCATTGTGGATCATGAAAATCCAATTGATACGCTAATTTATTCAGCCGCGATATTGTTACTGGTGGTGACGCTTTATCTGGCCAATACCGACCGCTTAAAAAGAGAATAAACAGGGATAAAAATGGCGGCCCGTAGGGGCCGCCGAAGACACAGGTATAGAACGAAGTACAGCAAGCGCATTACAGTGGCAAAAAACCTTTAACCCTTGACCCCACCGGCCGTCAGGCCCCCAACCAGCCAGCGCTGCGCCAGCAGGAATACGGTGGTAATCGGAATGGCTGACAGCACCGCCGCAGCGGCAAAGTCGCCCCACAAGTAGTTTTGCGGATTGAGATATTGCTGCATGCCCACCGCCAGCGTGTAGCTGTTGACGTCACGTAACAGCAGCGAGGCGACCGGCACTTCGGTGATGGCGGCGATAAACGACAGAATAAACACCACCGCCAGAATCGGCACCGACAACGGCAACAGCACCAGACGGAAGGCTTGCCACGGGCTGGCACCGTCCAGCGCTGCGGCTTCCTCCAGCGAATTATCGATGGTCTCGAAATAGCCTTTGATGGTCCAGACGTGCAGCGCGATGCCGCCCATATAGGCGAAGATCACCCCACCGTGGGTATTCAGGCCGATAAACGGGATGTATTGGCCCAGGCGATCGAACAGGGCGTACAGCGCCACCAGTGACAACACCGCCGGGAACATCTGGAAAATCAGCATGCTTTTCAGCAGCGTGCTTTTACCGCGAAAACGCATGCGGGCAAAAGCGTAGGCGCAGGTGGTAGACAGCGTAACGATGCCGATGGCGGTGATCACCGCGATCTTGATCGAATTCCACAGCCACAACAGTACCGGGAACGGCGGTGGGGTCACGCTGCCGTCTGCGTGCGTCACGCTCATGCCAAGCGCCAGGCGCCAGTGATCCCAGGAAATTTGCTCCGGTATCAGGCTGCCGGTGGCGAAGTTGCCAGATCGCAGTGAGATAGTGATCACCATCAGCAGCGGGAACATGATCAGGGCGATAAAGCACAGCATCAGAGTATGGGTCATCCACAGGCGCAGGCGCTGGGATTTGGGTTGGACCATAGCCATTATTTTTCTCCCTAGTCGAAGTTCATCTTGCTGGCTTTCAGATTCAGGATCGCCAGGGCGCCCACCAGCAGGAAGATCAGCGTGGCAATTGCCGCCGCCAGCCCAAAGTCCTGTCCGCCGCCGCCTTCGAAGGCGATGCGGTAGGTATAGCTGACCAGCAGGTCGGTATAACCGGCCGGCGTGGTAGTCCCGATCATATCCGGTCCGCCGTTGGTCAACAGTTGGATCAGCACGAAGTTATTAAAGTTGAAGGCGAAGCTGGCAATCATCAGCGGCGTTAGCGGCTTAATCAGCAGCGGCAGAGTGATGCGGAAAAAGTTCTGCATCGGGGTAGCGCCGTCCATTGCCGAAGCTTCGTACAAATCGTCAGGGATCGCCTTTAACAGCCCCATGCACAGGATCATCATGTACGGGTAACCCAGCCAGGTGTTGACGATCAAAATCATGCTCTTGGCGGTGATGGGGTCGCTGAACCAGGCCGGTTTGATGCCGAACAGATGGCTGAGCATCATGTTGATTTCACCGAAACTTTGGTTGAACAAGCCTTTGAAAATCAGAATCGAAATAAATGACGGCACCGCATAGGGCAGTATCAGCATCACGCGATAGATGGCTTTGCCTTTCAGCGCATCCCACTGCACCACGCAGGCCAGCACCATACCTACCGCCACGGTGAGGATCACGGTCATCACCGAGAACACGATGGTCCAGATAAAGATCGACACGAACGGCTTCTTGATGCCTTCATCCTGCAGGACGCGCAGGAAGTTTTTCCCACCGATAGTCACGGTATAGCCTGGGCTGAGGGTCTCTTTGGCCCAGTTGCCGTCGGCATTTACCGCCTGATAGAAGCCAATCTCCGGGTTAGGCCGGTATTGAATATGGGTTTGCTGGTCGGTCAGCAGGTTGCTGTCCTTATCCAGTGCGTAAAGCGGGGTGGTGCCGGAAAACTGGCGCAGGGAACTCATGCGCAGCTCACCGCCGTCCGGTAACTGGGCTACCAGTTGGCTCAGCGCCTGGCGGTTTTGAGTGATCACCCGCAGCGTGGCGCGTTCGCCTGTCGGTTCGCTGCCTTCCTCAACCAGTTTCAGCGTTTGCGGTGCGTTGGCATCAAAGCTGAAAGGCTGGGAAATCAACTGTTGCCCGCTGTCCGGGTGGGTTAGCTGCAGACGCCAGCGTTGGTTTTCCGCCGGATATAGGCCGAAGGTAAAGGTCTTGCCGGTCTGGAATTGACGCTGCATCAGCACCGACTGGGCGCGCTCAAAAGTGAGCTGGTTGGTGCTGCTGTAGTTGGTAAAGGCGATGGCAATGGTACAAATCAGCGGAAACAGGACAAACAGCCCCATACCGGCGATGCCCGGATAAACGTAGCGCCAGGCGTAAGCACGGCGGTTGGCGAAGACGTAAAGCCCAGCGCTGACCAAGATCAGCGTCAGAATGGCAAACAGGTATTCACCCTGTGCATACATCAACACAATCAGATAGCAGGTAACCAGGCTGAACAGGCCGATGACCAGCCATTTCAGTATGTCACTCTGCCACCACTTCGACTTTTTGCGCGCAGGTGACCCGGCGTGAGCTAATTGCATAGGGCGTTCCTTTCTGTGGAGCTACAGCGGGGCGCAGGTCCGCACCCCGCACAACGTAGTGTGTTACTTGGTAATGCGGGTCTGTACGTCATCCAGTGCGGCTTTCACCGTCTGGCGGCCGCTGACGGCGTTGATCACCGCACTGCGTTCGGCGTACCAGAAGGCGCTCATCTGCGGGATGTTAGGCATGATTTCGCCGTTCTGTGAGTTTTCCATGGTGGCGGCAATCTTCGGATCTTTCGCCAACTGTTCCTGGTAAGACTTCAGCGCGACTGCGCCCAGCGGTTTGTCCTTGTTGACGTCCGCCAGCCCCTCGTTGGTCAGCAGGTAGTTTTCCAGGAATTCGGTCGCCAGCTCTTTGTTCGGGCTGGCGGCGTTGATCCCGGCGGTCAGTACGCCGACGAAAGGTTTGGACGGCTTGCCTTTAAAGGTTGGCAGCAGGGTCACGCCGTAGTTGATTTTGCTTTGTTCGATGTTGGACCAGGCCCAGGGACCATTGATGGTCATCGCAGTCTGGCCTTTGTTGAACGCGGCTTCGGCAATGGAATAATCGGTATCGGCGTTGATGTGTTTGTTTTTCACCAGATCGACGATGAACTGCAACCCGGCCTGTGAACCGGCATTGGCCACGCCTACGTCCTTGATGTTGTACTTGCCGTTCTCATACTTGAAGGCATAACCGCCGTCGGCGGCGATAATCGGCCAGGTGAAGTAGGGTTCTTGCAGGTTCCACATGATGGCGCTCTTGCCTTTGGCGCGCAGCTCTTTGTCCAGCGCCGGGATCTCTTCCCAGGTTTTTGGCGCCTGCTTGATCAGGTCTTTGTTATAAATCAGCGACAGTGCTTCTACCGCGATCGGGTAGCCAATCAGCTTGCCATCGTAGCGCACCGCGTCCCAGGTGAACGGGAACAGCTTGTCCTGGAAAGCTTTGGAAGGATGGATCTCGGCCAGCAGGCCCGACTGCGCGTAGCCGCCAAAGCGGTCATGGGCCCAGAAGATGATGTCCGGGCCGTCGCCGGTGGCAGCCACCTGCGGATATTTCTCTTCCAGCTTGTCCGGATGCTCGATGGTGACTTTGATACCGGTGTCTTTCTCAAACTTTTTGCCGACTTCGGCCAGGCCGTTATAGCCTTTATCGCCGTTGATCCAGATAACCAGTTTCCCTTCCTCGATCTTGGCGAAGGCGGAAGAAGAAAGCACCAGGGTGGTCAGAGCCGAAAGCACCAGTGTGCGGGCGGTGGTAAAGCTGCGAGTCATAATCCAATCCTTCTTTTTTATGGGCACGTAAATCAAGGAGAGAGGTTTCGCGGTAATAGTGGGTCACAAAGCGACACATTCTCATCCTCCCCCCCTCTACGCCCCAAGCCTGCGGAGTGTGATCCAGTTAACATTGCGCTCTATTCTGTGGTGTCAGACACAAAATAGGGGGACGATTTTTGCCAGGCAGATCACAGATTTGTCTTAAGCGTGGAACTTCTCACCGCCGCAGTCGTTCTCTCATCCTCCCATCTCCTCCCCCATGAAAAATCCTGTTACGGATGATTACCCTTTGTGGGGTTTACCGCACTATCGGCCACATTGATTTTCAACGCCCAATACAGCAGGAACCGGATTTATGTCGCCAATGCCTACCGCCACTCAGCCAACCCTGTACCGGATCCATCCGGTCAGTTTCCGCGACGGAAACGGGGACGGTGTAGGCGACGCTCGCGGCATGATTGCGGCATTGCCCTACCTGAGCACGCTGTCGATCGACGGCCTGGTATTGCCGCAGGCATTGGCGGCACAAGATGACGCCGCCGTCGCCGCCCAGGGGCTGGCACTGTGGTACTGCGATGGGCCAAACCACATTCGTCGCGCCGCAACGCCGCAACAGTACCTCCGCAGCCCATTGGCGCTGGAAGTGGTGCCTTTTAGCGTGGAGAAGCTGGTTGAGGTATTGAATGCCCGCCGGGCCACGCTGGCCGACAGCCTGTGGAGCACTGGTGATGCCGACCAGCCTCGGGTGGTCAGTCACTGGGGGCAGGGTAACTTGCGTTCCGCCGATGCTTTTTTGACGTTGCTGGCCATGCTGCCCGCGCCGATTTGTCTGTATCAGGGAGAGGAGCTGGGTCTGCCGCACGCGGCCGGTTTGCAGGATCCGCTTGGTGCTCAAACGCCGATGCCCTGGCATGAAGCGCCGGAGCAAGTGACCGCCGGTGAGATCCACTGGTATCAGCAGGTGGCGATCGAACACCGCGCGTTGGCCATCAGCCGCCAACAGCATGACAACCACTCGACCTTACGTTACTGCCAGTCTCTGTTGGCGCTGCGCCGTTTGCCGGTGATCCAACAGGGTGAGCTGAGCGCCATCAGCCAGCGTAATGGCGTAGTTCGCTTACTTATTACCCATCAGGATCAATGCCTTGAAGCGCTGATTAACCTGCAGCCTTATACTCAGGCGGCCGCGCCGTCTGAGGCGACCTTGCCACTGGCATGGCAGCACGGCGCGCAGCAAGAGGGTCATCAATGGGTTTTGGCGGGTTTTGCGTCCGCCATTTTTACACGAAACGTTAACTGCGAAAGCAGGGGAGTAACGCATGGCTAGCGTCACATTGCGCAGCGTTTATAAGGCTTTCGGCGAGACTGTGATTTCCAAGGACGTCAATCTGACGATCGATGACGGTGAGTTTGTGGTGTTTGTCGGGCCATCGGGCTGCGGCAAGTCGACGCTGCTGCGCATGATCGCCGGCCTGGAGGACATTACCTCCGGTGAGCTGATGATCGGCGATAAACGGATGAATGAGGTGCCACCGTCCGAGCGCGGTATTGGCATGGTATTCCAGTCTTATGCGCTGTATCCGCACCTGTCGGTGGCCGACAACATGTCGTTTGGCCTGAAGCTGGCGGGGGCTAAAAAAGCGGAAATCAACCAGCGGGTGAATCAGGTATCGGAAGTGCTGCAGCTGGCTCACCTGCTCGACCGACGGCCCAAAGCGCTGTCCGGTGGGCAGCGTCAGCGGGTGGCAATCGGCCGTACGCTGGTGGCGGAGCCGGACGTGTTCCTGCTCGACGAACCGCTGTCCAACCTCGACGCCGCACTGCGGGTGCAGATGCGCATTGAGATCTCCCGTCTGCACAAACGTTTGCAGCGCACCATGATTTACGTCACCCACGATCAGGTTGAAGCGATGACGCTGGCCGACAAAATCGTGGTGCTGGACGCCGGGCGTGTCGCCCAGATCGGCAAGCCGCTGGAGCTGTATCACTATCCGGCCAACCGCTTTGTCGCCGGCTTTATCGGGTCACCGAAAATGAATTTCCTGCCGGTCAAAGTGACCGCCGCAGAACCGCAACAGGTCCAGGTCGAACTGCCTAACCGCCAACTGGTGTGGTTGCCGGTCGAAGGCACAGAGGTACAGGTTGGCTCGAATCTGTCGCTGGGCATTCGCCCCGAGCATCTGTTGCCGGGTGATGCCTCTGAAGTTCGTCTGACCGGTGACGTACAGGTGGTGGAGCAACTCGGCAACGAGACGCAAATCCACATCCAAATCCCGGCAATTCGTCAAAACCTGGTTTACCGCCAGAACGACGTGGTGCTGGTAGAAGAAGGTGCAACATTCGCTATCGGCCTGCCGCCTCACCGCTGCCATCTGTTCCGTGAAGACGGTACGGCATGTAAACGGCTGCACCAGGAGCCGGGCGTTTAAAGCATCACAGTCTGTATAACAGGAGAATAATGATGACTACTCTGCGCAAACTTCCTCTGGCACTGGCAATCGCCGCTGGTGTTCTCACCACTCAGGCAATGGCCCTTGATTTTAAAGGCTATGCCCGTTCCGGCATTGGCTGGACCGGTAGCGGTGGTGAGCAACAGTGCTTCAAGGCCACCGGCGCCGACAGCAAATACCGTCTCGGTAACGAATGTGAAACTTACGCCGAACTGAAGCTGGGTCAGGAAGTGTGGAAAGAAGGCGACAAAAGCTTCTACTTCGATACCAACCTGGCTTACTCGGTTTCACAACGTTCTGACTGGGAAGATGTGACGCCAGGCTTCCGTGAAGTGAACGTGCAGGGTAAAAACCTGATCGAATGGCTGCCGGGGGCCAATATGTGGGCCGGTAAGCGTTTCTATCAGCGTCATGACGTCCATATGATCGACTTCTACTACTGGGATATCTCCGGCCCGGGTGCGGGTCTGGAAAACATCGATCTGGGCTTCGGCAAGCTGTCTGCTGCCGTGACCCGTAACTCCGAATCCGGCGGTTCTTACGGTTATCTGGATAATGAACTGGACCAACGCCCTACCGTCAACGACACCTTCGACGTGCGTTTGGCCGGTCTGGAGTTGAACCCGGGCGGTACCCTGGAGCTGGGCCTGGACTACGGCCGGGCTAACGCGCAGGACGGCTACAGCCTGGCTGACGGTGCCAGCAAAGACGGTTGGTTGGTGACTGCGGAACATACCCAGAGCATCCTGACCGGCTACAACAAGTTTGTGCTGCAGTACGCCACCGATTCTATGACTTCGCAGAACAACGGCCGTAGTCAGGGCTCCACCATCGACAACAACGGCAAGATGATCCGCGTGCTGGATCACGGCGCCATCGACTTCAACGATCAATGGGCGATGATGTATGTCGCCATGTTCCAGGATATCGATCGCGACAACAACAATGGCACCACCTGGTACACCGTGGGCGTGCGCCCAATGTACAAATGGACGCCAATCATGAGCACCCTGCTGGAAGCCGGTTACGACAACGTGAAATCTCAGCGTACCGGAGATCGCAACGGCCAGTACAAAGTCACCCTGGCGCAACAGTGGCAGGCGGGCAACAGCATCTGGTCCCGTCCGGCGATCCGCGTATTTGCAACCTACGCCAAGTGGGATGAGAAATGGGGTTACGCTAACAGCGATTCCGGCACCGGTTACACCTCAGGTACCGCGTACAACGACACCAGCATGCATACCTTCAGCCGCGGTAATGACGATGAAGTCACCTTCGGCGCCCAGATGGAAATCTGGTGGTAATGAGATAACGGGGAGAGCCAGGTGCTCTCCCCAACCTGTATTCGCCGACACCGTCTCTCTTGCCTGAGCCGCGTCGGATACCATGGGGTATAACAATGAAAAAGAATCTGCTGTCACTCTACCTGTCACTGGCCCTTACCGTGGGCGCGCCACTGGTGGCCAATGCCGATACACCGGCCAATGTTTCCATCGCTCCGGCTATTAGCGCCAGCACGCTACAAAGCCTGCCATGGCAACCGCTGGTACCGCCGGTCAGCCAGGACGTAAAACTGGATAATGTCAGCCCGCAAATTAATCAGGGTGACATTCAGGGCGCTATTGCCGCCTATACGCTGCCGGCCGATCGCGGCTCGCTGGAAGTCACGCTGAGCAGCATCAGCAAGAACAACGCCATTTACGCCCCGAGCGTACTGGTGCTGGATGAGCACCTGCGTCCGGCCGCCTATTACCCGAGCAGCTACTTCCCTTATCAGCCTCCGGGGGCAATGTCGTCCGATCGCCTTGAGGGCACGTTGAAACTGACCCCGGCGCTCGGCCAGAAACAAATTTATCTGCTGGTGTACACCACCCGCCAGGATCTAGCGAAAACCACCCAATTGACTAACCCGGCGAAGGCTTATGCGCAGGGCGTGGGCAACGCGGTACCAGATATTCCGGATCCGATTGCCAGCCACAGCACCAGTGGCACCATCAAACTGAAAGTGACGGCTGAACAGGGCAGCGGCAATATCATGATCGGTATGCTGCAACCGGCACCGGCGGCGACGCCAGTGGTGGTGGGATCTACTGCGGTGGTTGCGGCTGCACCGACTCCGGCACCGACCAAACCGGCGGAACCGATGCTGAATGAAACTGACACTTACTTTAACAACGGCATCAAACAGGCGGTGAAGGCGGGCGATATCGATAAAGCGCTGAAACTGATGAATGAGGCTGAAAAACTGGGTTCTACCACAGCGCGTGAAACGTTTATTGGCAGCGTGAAAGGCAAGGGGTAGTACCCGACGCTGCCGATGCTGGCTTGATGATTGGTGCGCCCCGGCGCACCTTTTTTCATTCGCGAGCTAGCGTTTCGCCGATCAACGCCAGCAGACGCGCGTTATCCACCTGCTGCATTATCCGCACCGGTTGGCCTTCGGGTTCCGGCATGCCGACCGTCAGGCGCAGACTTTCCGGTCGCCAGCGACGGGAGCTGCCTCGCGTCATGGCTCCTTCCAGCGCCACATCGACAAAATACTCCTCGGTAGTGACCAATTGCGGCTCCAGCAGCCAGGCGATGACCAGTGCATCATGGATCCAGCAACCCGGCAGATGGCGGGTATGGCGGGAATAGTCGATCCAGGGCTGGGTTGTGGCCCGCAGGTAGCGGCACAGCGGCGTGTCCGGCTGGGTCATCTGTAGCAGGTCTGCCTGGGTCAGCATGGTTTGCGTGGTGACGTCCAGCGGGGCGAGCGTGATGTTGGCACCGCTGGTCAGTACCTGCCGTGCGGCCTCTGGATCCAGGCCGAAATTGGTGTCCTTGATGTAGCCCTCGACGTTGAACACTCCCCCCATAATGACGATTTCCTTCACCGCCTGCGCCATCTGCGGGTACAGCTGCAGGGCATGGGCAACGTTGGTCAGTGGGCCGATCGCCGCCAGGGTGATTTCGCCGGGGTGATTGCAGATCAGTTCGCCGATCGCGACGGCGGCGTTCGGTGCTGGTGTCGTTGCTGCTTGCGGATAAGGTGTATTACGCCACAGAGCAGCCAGCTGCGGATCGGTAATCGCACGATCCAGATGGGCGCGCCAGGGCTCTGGCGCTTCATTCAATGCTCGCGCCGCGCCTGCCACCACAGGTACCTGATAACCGGTTTGTTGTAACAGATGGTTGGCCACGGCAAAACCGACGTCGCGTGGCGTATTGCCGGCCACGATGCTGACAAGCTCCAGTGAGAGCTGTGGTTTGGCCGCCAGTGCCAGCGCCAGCGCCAGCCCGTCGTCAACGTTGGCACCGGGAATGCCGTTGCCGGGATCGCAATCAATAATCAAACGCATAGCAGTTACCTGAATCAATAAACTAGCAGCCGCACGATCGGCGGATATGCAGCTGGAAGGCGAACTCGTGCAGCTCTGGCTGCGCGGCACAGGCGGCCAGCATGGCGATGGCCTGCCTGGCCATGGCGTCGATCGGCTGTTCGACCGCACTGAGCGGCGGTACGCTGAACTCGGATTGCTGAGTGCCGTTAAAGCAAATGATAGCCAGATCGTCCGGCACTCGCAGCTGATGTTCCGCCAACGCCGACAGGCAGCCGAGTGCCTGCTGCTCGTTGGAGGTGAAGATGGCTCGCGGACGGGGCCCTTGCAGCATTTTCTGGCTGGCCTGATAGCCGCCCTGGCGGGTATAGGGCGCTTCAAAAATCCACTCTTCGCGCGGCGTGATACCGGCCTCGAGCAGGGCGTCGCGCCAGCCGTTCAGACGATCCTGCGCGTTAAGCATGGTCAGCGGGCCAACAAAAATGCCGAGTTCCCGGTAGCCGTGCTGCAGCAGGTGACGTGTGGCCTGGCAGGCGGCGTCGCGTTCATTGACGCGAATGGCGCAGATGCCGGCATGGCTGTCGATGGTGTCGATCATCACGCAGGGGGTACCGGAGGCGCGGATCAGATCGAACCACGGATGGCGATCGACACTGGTGTACAGCAGCCCATCAACCTGACGGCGCAGCAGGTGGTTAATCAGGTCATGTTCGCGCTGCCGGTCGTCGCCGGCGTCACCTAACAGCAGCACGCGGCCATGACTGAACGCCTCGCGCTGTAATGCCTGCGCCAGCGTGGCAAAAAACGGATTGGAAATGTCGGGCACCACTAACCCATAGGTGAGGGTATTGCCAGAAGCCAATGCCCGGGCGATATCGTTCGGCCGATAACCGGTTTGCTCGATCGCCGCCAGCACCCGCAGACGGGTGGCTTCTGCCACCGGACGCGGGCCGTTGTTGATCACGTAGCTGACGACCGCAACCGAGGTGCCCGCTACGAGGGCGACGTCGGCACGGGTGATGCGCCGTGCGGATTGATTATCCAAGTTGGGTTCCTGTGCGCCCTGATCACACCGCGTCCTGCGGCAGGTTAAGATCGCGGCCGCGGGTTTCTGGTGCAAAGAAGGTAGTGATTAAGCCAATGCCTGCCATTACAACAAAATAGCAGGCGACAGGCCACCAGTGACCGAAACCGGCCAGCAGCGCGGTCGCGATCAGCGGTGCGGTACCGCCGGAGAGGATCGAACCCAGTTCCTTGGCAAACGCCATTTTTGAGTAGCGGTTTTTGACGCCGAACAGCTCCACGCCGTAGGCGGCCTGTACGCCAAAAATCCCCAGCGATGCAATGCACATGCCGACCACAATCACCGAAATCACTATCGCCGGTTCGCGGCTATCGAGCAGCCAGAACGCCGGGAAGGCGTACAGTACCAGCAACAGGCAGAACCAGCGGTAGGTAATACGGCGGCCGAAACGATCGGAAAGCCAACCCGCCAGGGGGATCACCAGGAAACCGCACAGTGAGGCGATCATCACCGCCAGCGCCGGCACCGACTTATCCACCATCAACACCTTGGCGACGTAACCCACGATAAAGCCCTGGCACAGATAAGAGGGGCCGTTTTCGCCGATGCGCAGGCCGAGCATGATCCAGAAGGCTTTGGTGCGTTGCAGATAGCTGCGGTTATCCGCTGCAACGGGAGTGTTGTCCAGCATCCGCTGACGGTTTTGTTGTAGCTCGCGTTCAAACACCGGCGTTTCACGCACGTGACGGCGCAGGTACAAAGCACCCCCAGCGATCAGGATGCTGGCGAGGAACGGAATACGCCAGCCCCAGGCGATCAGATCCGCTTTGTCCAACTGCAAGATCAGCAACCACACCAGTGAGGCCAGCAGGGTACCGCTGTTGGAGCCAATCGCAATGATCGAGGCGACCAGCCCCCGTCGTTTGGCTGGGGCGTATTCCGCCAGCATCACCGCACCGCCGGAAAGCTCGGCTCCGGCTCCGAAGCCCTGAGCAAAACGCAGGATCACCAGGCAGATGGGAGCCCAGACGCCAATTTGTGCGTAGGAGGGGATCAGCCCGATCAGCGTGGTAGAGACGCCCATCAGCGCCACCGTGGTGAGCAGCACTACGCGGCGGCCTTTACGATCGCCAATCCAGCCGAAAACCAACGCGCCGATAGGGCGGGCGATAAAACCGACGGAATAGGTGGCGAAGCTGGCCAGCAGCGCCACCATGGGGGTGGCTTCGGGGAAGAACACGTCGCCGAACACCATGCCGGCCGCCAGGCCATACAGGGCGAAATCGACATACTCCATGGCCGTACCGAGCCAGCACGAGAAAGTGGCGCGCCAGAATTGACCGCGCCCTTCTTTGGTGGCCAAACGTTCATCGGCCGCCAACGTTTCGTCGGTGGCCTTTGGGGTTGCAAGCGTTGTTTCGCTCATGGCATTGATATCCTCTTTTCGTCTGCGCCACACCTATGGCGTGATCGCGGTAAAGATGGTTTCCCTGGTGTCGGCAAGAAAGTTTGCTGACAAAGTGTCGGACTGATGGCGATTCAACGCTGCAGTACAAGGGTATCTACGCGCGTAGATAAAACAATGCTGCAGAGGTGAAATTTTGCTGAAGATCACAGAATCCCCATCGTTCCGGGGAATGAAGGTAAAGAAAACAGATGGCAGAAAGATGACATCGCGGTGCTTTTTCGGCGCGTATTTTGCTGCGTGTGACCCCACGAATCAGCCTGCCGCTTTTGAATTTCTGCGTTACAATGAGCGCCTGTTAACAGTTTGTCTGGTCTGGCGCGGCCGCAGGGCGCGGCGTCAGGCATGGAGTAGAACAATGTTTGGCAATAGGGATTCGATCCTACCGCCGCTGGAGTGGTTATCTGCGCAACATCCTCCGGTGCCTGCCGCCATCAGCGACTGGCTGATGGAGCCCGGTTCCATGACGCGTCGCTTTGAACGCCACTGTGGGCGGGTGCACGTTGAGCCGCAGCGCGAATGTTTTTTGACCCGCGAGCAACTGGGTGAAGAGGCCGAACACCTGCCGGACAGCCCGCGCTATTGGCTGCGTGAAGTGGTGCTATTGGGCGACAACCAGCCCTGGCTGCTGGGGCGCACGGTGATCCCACAGGAAACGCTGACCGGCCCGGATCTGGCGCTGGTGGATTTGGGGACATTGCCGTTGGGCCGCTATCTGTTCAGCAGCGATGACCTGACTCGCGATTATATTCATATAGGTCGGCAAGATGCGTTGTGGGCACGCCGCTCCCGCCTGCGGCTGGCGGGTAAACCGCTGTTGCTGACCGAACTGTTTTTACCGGCTTCACCGCTGTACGCTGCGGGCAGTGTAGACCCTGAATAATGAGGAGAGGAAATACCTTGGAGGGAAGCGTGATTCAAAGCAAATGGCAGGCTTATAGCCATCTGATGCGCATTGATAAGCCGATTGGCACCTTACTGTTGCTATGGCCGACGTTGTGGGCACTGTGGCTGGCAGGAAAGGGCGTACCGTCGCTGTCTGTCCTGGTGGTGTTTGTGGTCGGGGTCTTCATGATGCGCGCCGCCGGTTGTGTGGTGAATGACTATGCCGATCGCGCCGTCGATGGCCACGTAAAGCGGACTGCCGGGCGGCCGATGCCGAGTGGCCGGGTGAGCGAGAAAGAGGCCAAGATCCTGTTTGTGGTGCTGGTGCTGATCTCGTTTGGGCTGGTATTGACGCTGAATGCGATGACTATCTGGCTGTCATTGGCCGCGCTGGCGCTGGCATGGGCCTATCCGTTCATGAAACGGGTCACCCATCTGCCGCAATTTGTGCTGGGTGCGGCGTTTGGCTGGGGCATTCCGATGGCCTATGCCGCCGTTAGCGAATCACTGCCGCTGAGCTGCTGGCTGTTGCTGCTGGCCAATATCTGCTGGACGGTGGCTTACGACACGCTGTACGCCATGGTTGACCGTGACGATGACCTGAAGATTGGCGTTAAATCTACCGCCATATTGTTTGGCCGCTACGACAAGCTGATCGTCGGTATGCTGCAGTTCGCCACGCTGCTGTTGATGCTGTGGGTCGGCTATCTGACGCAGATGAGCGGCGCTTTTTATTGGTCGCTGTTGCTGGCAGGCGCTTTGTTTATCCATCAGCAAAAGCAGATCGCCACCCGCGAACGCGACGCCTGCTTTAAAGCGTTCCTGGACAACAACTACGTTGGGCTGGTGCTGTTTCTCGGCATCGCGTTGAGCTACTGGCAGGGCTAACGATTTACAGCAATAAAAAAGGCACCCGAGGGTGCCTTTTTCGTTTTAGTATCAGTGAATCAGTCTTCTTTCACTTCCACTGCGACCGTCTCCGGCAGGGCGTTGGTTTCCGCCGGCATGCTGACGCTTTCAATGGTCAGCTTGATTTCCGGGGTAATCAAATCGCTCAGCATGTTGTACACCTCCATGGTGTGCTCACGGACCGCATCGCCGATGTCGTTGATGTAGCCTTCTTCACGCAGCGTCGCCACCAGGGTGGAGAACACCGCCTTGTCAAAGAACTCCGGCGCATTGATACCGTGCAGTACCGACAGGCGTTGGGCCATGATACGGCTCTCTTTCTCCAGCGCACCGCGGTTGATGCTCGGATTGGCGCTGAGGATCGACATGGTGATGGCATAGCGTTGCAGCGTTTCACGGACACCGGCGGCCAACAGCTGTAGCGGCCGGATACGCGCTGGGTTCAGCACCAGATCGTCGCCCTTGTCGCAGATCAGTTGCTGACGGATCATTTCATCGATCAGCGGTCGCAGCACTTCCGGCAGTTGTTCCTTATCGTTGTGCAGGAACAGCTCGGCCTTCAGCATCGGGTAAATCAGACCAATCTGCCGTAGCAGTTCGGCGCGCGATACCCGGCGGTGGTGCATCACGATAGTGGCGATCAGCGAAGGCAGAACCAGCAGGTGATGGATATTGTTACGGTAATAGGTCATCAACACCGCCTGCTCGCGCGGCAGGATGATGATATCGCCGATGTTATCCTTCTCCACCTCGAACTTGTTCATGTTCAGCGCGTGGTCGAGCAATTCATCCGGCGTTTGGGTTGGCACGGTAACGTCGCTGGCATAAGGCACGTTGCGCATCAGTTGCAGATAGCATTCCAACTGCTCAAGCAACTGCTCACGGGTCAGCGAACGCTGGCGTGAGGCCAACAGCGCCGTGGAACACAGGTTCATGGCGTTGGCAGCGGCAGCATTGTTGATGCGAACCATGATTTTGGCCGCCAGATCGTTGACCGTTGGCGTCAGCCAACTTGGGCGCTGGGATTCGATCGGGTCAATCGATTCACGCCACTGCGGCACATTCTGGTTCAGATAGGTAGTCAACGGCAGTGGATCGCCGAAGTTGACGTAACCCTGGCCAAGATTGCGCAGCTTGCGCAGGCCGCGCAGCATCTGCAGCAGGCTCTCTTTTTCCTTGGTCGCACCACGCAGCTCTTTGGCGTAAGTGCCCACTTCCATCACGTGCTCGTAACCGATGTAGATCGGCACCAGTGTGATAGGGCGGGTACCGCCACGCAGCATCGCCTGAATGGTCATCGACAGGGTGCCGGTCTTCGGCTCCAGCAAACGTCCGGTACGGGAACGGCCGCCTTCGACGAAATATTCCACCGAGTAACCACGGGTAAACAGCTCGCCGAGGTATTCGCGGAACACCGTCGAGTACAGCTTGTTGCCTTTGAAAGTGCGGCGGATAAAGAAAGCGCCCAGACGGCGGAAAATCGGCCCGGCCGGCCAGAAGTTGAGATTAATCCCGGCAGCAATGTGCGGCGGCACCAGACCCTGGTGATACAACACGTAGGACAGCAACAGGTAGTCCATGTGGCTGCGGTGGCAGGGCACATAAACAATCTCGTGGCCGTCCTGCGCCAACTGACGCACGCGTTCGGCGTTAGTGACGTTGATGCCTTGATACAGGCGGTTCCAGGTCCAGCTCAGCACGCGATCGGAAAGGCGCACCGTCTCGTAAGAGAAATCGGCAGCGATCTCTTCCATCAGCGCAATGGCATTCTGCTGGGCTTTTTCGTGGGAAATTTTCTTGCTGCGAGCCTCGTCTTCGACCGCTTTTTCGATCGCCTTGGATGCCAACAGCTTGTTGAACAGGTCCTGACGGGCCGGCAGGCTTGGACCGACGGCGGCCAGACGCTGACGCGAGAAGTGCATGCGTGCTACGCGTGCCAGCTTTTGCGCAATGATTTTGTCCGTACCGTGTTCAGTCGCCATGCGGCGCAGCGAAACGGTATTGGAGAAACGGACAAAGCTGTCGCGGCCGAGCCACAGCACGGCGAAGAATTTCTGGACGCCGTTCAGCAGACGCAGATGCGGGGTGCCGTGACCTTCGCGCCCCGGAGAGCGACCGAACATCACCGAGACCGGCAACATCTGAATGTCGAGATCCGGATTACTGCGATGCAGATCCAGATAGTCGTGGAACAGTTTTACCGACTCTTCTTTCGGCGTGTAGTAACGGAATACGCGCGGGCCGTCGTGAATAAACACGTGGCTGGGCAGCACGGTACCGTCTATCTCCAGCGGATTGAGGGGATCGGGCAGATCTTGCGCCAGGCACTGGGTGCGCAGCGTCAGTAAATCCGCCTTGGAATTATAAGGTAAAACATACAGAATCGGCCGTGAAGGATCCAACCCTAACTCCGTGACCGGATCTGAAGGGATAACCTTACTTCTTACCAACAGTTTGAGTGGTAAATTCAATAGTTTATAATAAATTTTACGCCAACCTGACATAACAACGTGAAGCCTCTTGTTAGCAATGCGCCGCAAGCATACCAGAATCCGGGTAGCAGATCTGTGGTGTTGGAAAACCGAGAGCCGGGAGCGTTTCCTGGCTTAGACTGTTTAATTATGACTTACCTCTGCGAAAGGCACTAAAAAACATGACAAAGCAAGCAACCGGCCTGACCCGTATTATTAAAGCGGCCGGCTACTCTTATAAAGGCTTTTCCGCCGCCTGGCAGCACGAAGCGGCGTTTCGCCAGGAATTGGTGGCAACGGTGCTGGCTATCATACTGGCGATTTGGCTGGACGTGGGTGCGATAGCGCGCATTTTACTGATCGGATCGGTGCTGCTGGTGATGATCGTCGAGATACTGAACAGCGCGATTGAAGCGATTGTCGACCGGGTGGGCACCGAACATCACGAGCTCTCCGGCCGGGCAAAGGATATGGGCTCGGCGGCGGTCTTGCTGGCGATTATTCTGGCGCTGTTTGTCTGGTGTTCGGTGCTGTGGCAGCACTTTGCCTGAGTGGGGGAGTTCTGTTGCGACGCGGGTCGCTAATCCCTGATTTTTATTCACTCTTCGGTTCCCAAGCCGCACTTACCTGTATATACTCACAGCAAGACTGTATAAACAAACAGG